>NZ_JACHFN010000011.1 GCF_014201885.1 Deinococcus budaensis
TAAACTGTGATGGAGTCGGTATCTAGCCATACCGACTCCATTTTTATGCGTTGTGGCCGTCACCCAGGGCGGCTGTCCCGACCCCTAAACGGCGTGTTATATAGTAGATGAGGTAATTGGGGCGCGAAAGGCCAGAGCGTTCCTGGTTCCTCAACGAGAAGCAAATTCAAATTCTTTCTTGAATTTTCTCTACGACGCCCGAGTGCTACACGTCTTAAAACGGAGTGTTTCATCCAAAGATAATCCTGGTGAAAGGTTCACTGTATTCAAAATCGACTACGGTTGTTATGTTGAGTTGCTCAATACTAGCAACGCTCCTAAAGGACTATTCGACACTGGCGAAAACGACAACGAGAAATTCACCGAGGTGCCTCAGGATGACTACAGGTCAATTAGACGTGCAATCCTTGATGTCAATAGCCTAAACACCTTTAGATGAAATCTTCTTAGCCACAGGACAGAAGCCGGATCACTCTATGCTTCCATAGGGATGAGACACTATTAGTGCAGTCAAACGCCTTTGCTCCTCACCCCTTGCGCTCCCTCTCCTCATCCGCTACTCTGCCTACCGCTGGAACGGTGCCCGAGTGGTTGAAGGGGCACGCCTGGAAAGCGTGTGTACGGGCAACCGTACCGAGAGTTCGAATCTCTCCCGTTCCGCCAACTGAGAGACTGAGCCGCAGCCGCTGGTTGCGGCCTTTTTCGTTGCCCGCACCGCTGCTCCCCGCCGAGCGCGGCCCGTACCGTTACGCTGGAGCATGGCCGACGCGCTGCTGACCCTGCTGCTGTGGCTGCCCCTGCCGCTGCTGCTGGCCTTCGGGACGGCGGGTCTGGCTGCCCTGGGGGAATGCCAGCGCACGGGGCGGCGCTCGGCGGGCTGGCGGGCCGTGACCTGGCTGGCGACGGCGGCGGCCTGCGTGCCCCTGGTGCTGCCCCTGCTGGACGCGGCCCTGGGCGGACGCGGCTGGGCGGTGGACACCACGCCGCTGCTGCTGGGGCTGGCGCTCAGCGGGGCGCTCTACCTGCCCGCCGCCCGGCTGACCCGCCGGGAACGCGGCGGACGGCCCACCGCCGGGGTGCTGCTGTGGCCGCCCGCTTTCCTGCTGCTGGGGCTGCCCTGGGCCGGGGTGATTCTCAGCGTGCTGCTGGACGCGGTCCTGGGCTGACGTTCAGGCCCGCCGCACCCGCCACGCGCTCAGCAGCGGCAGCAGGGCGAAGGCGGCGCAGGCATAAGCGAGCACCGGAAAACCCGCCCGCGCGATCACCACACCGCCCAGCAGCGTGCCCAGTCCGGCGGCCACGTACCCCAGACCGTCGGTGACGCCCTGCGCGGCGGGGTGGCGGGCCAGGGCCTTGCTTCCGGCCACGAAGGCGAGGTTCCACCCCAGGCCCAACAGGAACATGCTGACCCCCAACCACGCGGTTCCCGGCAGCGGCGCGGTCAGGGCGGCGGCCAGCAGCAGCCCCGCGCCGCCCACGTAGCCGAAGCGCAGGCCCAGGCGGTCGATCAGCGGGCCGGTCACCCACCCGAAGG
The DNA here is from genome assembly GCF_014201885.1 of Deinococcus budaensis. Classification (NCBI taxonomy): domain Bacteria; kingdom Thermotogati; phylum Deinococcota; class Deinococci; order Deinococcales; family Deinococcaceae; genus Deinococcus; species Deinococcus budaensis. The sequence continues at coordinate 1,535 of NZ_JACHFN010000011.1, forward strand.
CGAACATGCCTGCCACGTGGCCCGAGATCAGCGCGGCCACGCTGCCGTGGTCCATGCCCGCGTGGTGAGCACGCAGCGGCGTGAGGCTCATCAGCGTGACCATCAGCCCCTGCGCGGTGGCGAGGGCCAGGGCGGTCGAGCGCACCCCCGGCACCCCAAAGGCCTGCCGGACGGAGAGGCGGGGGGCCGTGATCGTCTCCCCGGCCCCGACCGGGGCACGCAGCGGCCTCCAGACGCCGATCAGCAGCGCCGCCAGGGCCAGCAACCCCGCGCCCACCAGCCACCCGGCGACCTCGGCGGTGGTGCCCAGGCGGTTGCCCAGGCCCTCGACCGCGCCGGAAAAGCCGGTGATCACAAAGGACCCCAGCACGCTGGTCAGCATCAGGAGGCCCAGGGCGGTGCCGCGCCGCCCCTCGGGGACGCTTTCGGCGGCGGCGTACCGCGCCTGCTGGTAGCCGCCCTGCGCCGCCCCGACCAGGGCCGCGCCCAGCAAGAAGAGCGGCACCGCCCCGGCCCGCGCCCCCAGGAAGCCCAGCCCGGCCCCCACCGCCCCCAGCATAAAGGCCAGCCCCAGCCCCGTCCGGCGGCCCAGGCGCAGCATCAGCGCCCCGAAGAACCCCGCCGAGAGGGCCGCCGCCGCGCTGATCAGGGTGCTGGGCAGCCCGACGAGGCTCTCGCGGCCCAGGCCACTCATAATCAGGCTGGCGAGAACGGTGCTGACGGTGGTCGCGCCCGTGGCGAGGGCCTGCGCGCCGTACAGCGGGGCGAGCCGCCCCAGCGGCAGGGCCGCCGACGTGGGAACAGCCGGGACGGGCCGCGTCTCGGCGCTCACTGGACTTCGGTGCTCATGCGGTCTCTGGGGTTCACGGGGAGCGCTTCAGGTGCCCTGGGCCGCCCAGCGCTGGGCCACGGCGGTCTTCAGGTAGGCGGCGGCGTCCTGGGTGCTGGCGCCGGGGGTAAAGACCTTGCCCACGCCGAGTTCTTCGAGCTTGGGCAGGTCCTGATCGGGAATGATGCCCCCGCCGAAGAGGATGATGTCCTCGGCGCCGCGCTCTCTGAGCAACGCGGACACCTCGCGGAAATAGTGCATGTGGGCGCCCGACAGCACCGAGAGGCCGATGGCGTCCACGTCCTCCTGAATGGCGGCGTTCACGATCATCTCGGCGGTCTGGCGCAGGCCGGTGTACACCACTTCCATTCCGGCGTCGCGCAGGGCGCGGGCCACCACCTTGGCGCCCCGGTCGTGGCCGTCCATGCCGGGCTTGGCAATCAGGACCCTGATGCGGCGATCTTCCATGCTGAGTTCCTCCTGGGACCTGCTCTCAGAGCGCATTGTAGCCGCCTGCCGCGCGCAGGAATCTTCAGGCGGCGGTCACTGGAGGGGTTCAGACTGGGAGGATGCGCCGCCCGCTCCTTCTGGGTCTGACTCTGGCAAGTGCCGCCCAGGCCGCCGCCTCCCTCCCGACCCCCATGCAGACGCTGAACCATCCGAATGCCCGGTGGGCTATCCATGTGGACCGTCAGCGCGCCGTGGCGGTGGATGACGACGGCGCGGCGGCCGTGCTGGTACCCCGGCAGGGTTCACCCCGCACGGTGAAGTTCTCCGGCAACAGCAAACTGCGTTCGCCCCTCGTGACGCCCGGAGGCCGGGTGCTGGCCGCGCAACTCGACTTTGACCGCTGTCAGGTCGCCGTATGGGACGTGACGGCGGGCCGGAAGATCGCGGCGTTGGAGGGTGCCCTCACACGGGTTCTGGATTGCGGTCAGGACACCTCGTTCATCTTCGACATCGGCTTCACGCCGGATGGCCGCTTCCTGCTGACCGCCGACCAGACGGGCCTGCGCCGCTGGGACGCGCAGACAGGCAGGCTGCTGCGAGCCGTTCCGGGAAAGTTTCTCAGCCAGCACGTCAGCCCGGACGGGCGCTCGGTGGTGACGGTCGGGGAGGGCCGCCGGGTGGAGGTGTGGGCCACCGACCTTTCGAGCCGCCTGAAGGCTCTGCCGCCGCAGCCCACCGACTGTATGCGCGGGCCGGGACCCTGGCCGACCGGGGCGACATGGAACGCCGACAGCACCCACCTCGCCTTCTCCTGCGACCGCGAAGTGCGGGTCTGGAACGTCGCCGCCGGAGGACTGCGGAGCCTGAGGCGGGCGGGTAGGTACGAATATGCCGACGCCCCCACCTTCAGCCCGGACGGGCGCTTCGTGGTGGCGGACGAGGACAGCGCGGGCGTGGCGGTCTGGAACCTGGCGAGCGGTCAGCGGGTCGCGCAACTTGGGACCCCCGGCCCCGGTGTGCAGGTCACGGACGTGGTGATCGCACCCCGGAACGTGCTGTACGCGGCCTGGACCGATGGACGGCTGGCCCGCCTGGACCTGAAGCAGCCCTCGCAGGCGCTGGAGCCGCTCACGGCCTTTCCCAACAAGCCCGGCCTGTGGCCTTCCCTCGCCGTCAACCGTGAGGGGAACCGTTTGGCGGTGGCCTCGGGCGACGGTCGCCTGAACGTGTACGCGCTGCCTGAGCAATAGAGGGCGTGTGGCCCGTGGCCTGTGGAGGCTGGGGCGCTGGCCTGAGCTTCCGCCCCTCTCCACGCCACCAGCGACGGGCCACACGCCCCTACCGCGCCGCGCGCTCCACCCGCGCCACCACGCGCTCACGGCCCAGCGCTTCGAGCATCTCGAACATGCCGGGGCTTTCGCTGGTGCCCGCCAGGGCCGCGCGCAGGGGCTGCATCACCTTGCCGGGCTTGAGGCCGCGTTCCTCTGCAAAGGCGCGCAGGGCCGCGTCGGTCGTGGCCTGGTCGAAGGCGGGCAGGTTCTTCAGCCGCGCGGCGAGGTCGGGCAGAAAGGGGCGGCCCTCCTCGATCAGTTTTTGCGCCTTCTCGTTCACCGGGTAGTCCTCGGACCAGAAGTAGGGCGTCTTGTCCAGGAACTCGGAAAAGACGTCCATGCGCGGGATCATCATGCGGACCACGGCGCGGAAGTAGCCGTCCAGCGGCAGCTCGCGCTTCTGCGAGGCGAGGTAGGCGTGCAGGCGCCGCGCGACCTCCTCCTCGCTCAACACTTCCCGCAGGTACTTGCCGTTCATCCACTTGAGCTTGTCGAGGCTGAAGACCGGGCCGCCCAGGGTCACGTCCTCCAGCCGGAAGACACGCTGGAATTCGGCCAGGTCAAAGATTTCCACGCCGTCCGGGTGCGTCCAGCCCATCGTGGCGAGGAAGTTGAGCATCGCTTCGGGCAAAAAGCCCTGGTTCATGTACCACTCGGCCGAGGTGGGGTTCTTGCGCTTGCTGATCTTGCTGCGATCGGCGTTGCGCAGCAGGGGCATATGCGCCCAGACGGGTTCGGGCCAGCCGAAGGCCTGGTACAGCAGCACGTGGATGGGCGTGGAGGTGATCCATTCCTCGGCGCGGACGACGTGGGTGACTTCCATCAGGCGGTCGTCCACCACGTTGGCGAGGTGGTAGGTCGGGAAGCCGTCGGCCTTGAGCAGCACCTTGTCGTCGATCTCGCGGTTCTGGAAGGCGATGGGCCTGCGGAGGCGGTCGTTCACGACGGTCTCGCCCTCGCGCGGCACCTTCAGGCGGACCACGGCGGCCTCGCCCGCGTCCACCCGGGCCTGCGCGGCGGCGGGATCGAGGTCGCGGCTGGGCACGGCGATCACGCGGCCTTCACTTTGCGCCTGCTCGCGCAGGGCCGTCAGTTCCTCAGGCGTCTCGAAGGCGTAGTAGGCGTGGCCGGAGGCGACGAGTTGCCGGGCGTGGTCGCCGTACAGCCCCGTGCGCTCGCTCTGGCGGTAGGGACCGCCCGGGCCGCCTTGCAGGGGCGATTCGTCGGGGGTCAGGCCCAGCCACTGCATCATCTGGAAGATGCGCGTTTCGCTGTCCGCGACGTAGCGGCCCCGGTCGGTGTCCTCGATGCGCAGGATGAAGCGGCCTTCTCCCTCCCTTTGCCGGGCCTGCGCGGCGAGGGTGTGGTTGAAGAGGCCGATGTAGGCGGTCCCGACGTGCGGGTCTCCGGTGGGGCTGGGGGCGATGCGGGTGACGACAGGCATATCAGGCACAGGATACGGGCCTGGGGGCGGGGCGCCCTATCCTCGGGGCCATGCTCTCGGCCCAGACCACCCGTTTTTTCGGCTACTACCCCGGCACCGTCGCCCTCGTGACCGCCGAGCACACGGACACGCGCAATGTGCTCAGCGTGGGGTGGCACACCGCCTTGAGTGCCGAGCCGCCGCTGTACGGGGTGGCGGTGGGGCGAGAACGCGCGACCCATCCGCTGATCGTGGAGAGTGGACGCTTCGGCGTGAACTTCCTGCCCTTCGCGGCGGCGCGGGCCGTGCAGGGGGCGGGCGTGCTGAGCCTGCACGACGGTGGAGACAAGTTCGCGCGGCTGGGTTTGGCAGTGTTGCCGGACGCAGGGCTGGCCCTCGCCGGGGCTTACCTGCACTACACCTGCGAGGTGGTGGAGGTGGTGCCGACGGGCGACCATGACCTCTTCGTGGGGCGGGTGACGGGGGTGCGGTACGACCCGGCGATGTACGACGACTCCGGGCTGTTCGCGGGCGAGGCGGCCGTGTACCTGGGCCGCAGCGCGTACGTGACGACGGCCCCGGGGAGAGCGGTCTACCCGCCCGAGGACTTCGCATGACCGGCGGCAGGTCTGCGGCGCTTCGGGTGGCGCTGTGGCATCCCGACGGCTTACGGGTGCTGCTGCGGGACGGTGCATTGCCGCAGGTGGAGCTGGCTGCGGACGCGGACCTGACCGCCAGCCTGCGCGCCGCCTGGGGGCTGGAGAGCTGGTTGCTGCACGACGGCGGGCGGGCGATGGGCCGGGAAGGCGCGGCACAGCTTCAGGCGCTTGGGGATCAGGCGCCGGGGGGGTTCGGGTGGGGCCAGGCCGACCTCAGCCCCCTGGCAGGCGCGAGGGCGTGGCAGCGCCCCGGGTGGCCGCAGCGGGCCGCTTCGGTGCTGGAAACGGCGCTGGAACAGGTGGGCCTCCGCCGCACCGGCAGGCTGGACCCCGTCCACCATCACGATCTCGTCGCCGTGGTGCGGGCGCAGACGGAGAGGGGCGCCGTGTACCTCAAGGCCAGCGAAACTGGGCGCGAGGCGGCGGTGACGGCGCGGCTCGCCCAGACGCTGCCGGACCTCCTTCCGCCGCTGCTGTGGGCCGATCCCGGGGCGGGGCTGCTGGTGAGCGCCTCGGGGGGCAAGCTGCTGGACGGCGTGGCCGAACTGACCGCCTGGGAACAGGCCCTGGAACGCCTCGCCCGGTTGCAGACGGGGGCCGACGCCACCGCCCTCGCCAGGCTCGGTTGCCCCGCCTGGCCGCTCGACGAGGTGACCGGGCGAGTGGACACTCTGCTGGGCGACCGGGCGGCCCTGGAGACCTGGGGGCTGGGGCCTGAGCACATCGGAACGCTGGAAGAAGCGCGGCCCGCCGTCCGGTCGGCCTTCCGGGACCTCGGGGCGCTGGGTCTGCCGGACCTGCCCGCCCACGGGGACGCCCATCCCCGCAACGCCCTGCATGGCCCGCGCGGCAGCGTCTGGTTCGACCTGAGCGAGGCGGCGAGTGCGGCGCACCCCTTCATGGACGCGGGGTGGTTCCTGGCCTTTACGCTGCACCCGGCGCGGGCAAAGCTGCCCGTCAGGCTGGCCCAGGCCGATCTGGAAGCCCGGCTGGCAGCGGCTTACGTGAACGCCCTGGGCTGCCCCGGCGCCGACCGACTGCTGTTGAAGACTCTGCCCCTGGCCCTGCTGCACCGCGCCGCCGTCTACGACGCGCAATTCCGGGGGTGGGAAGGCACGGTGCCGGGATGGCGCCCCGAGTACACGCCCTTTTACTTGAAACAGGCCGTGCGGGAACTCGCCCGGCTGGCCTGACCCTTACCGCCCGCCGCTCCTGCCGCCCGGCACCTCGTCCCGCCCCCGCGCCACGTCCCGCACCCCCCGCCGCCCGAAAGCGTGGGCGAGGTCGCGCTCGGAGAGGCGCAGGGTGGTCGGGCGGCCGTGGGGGCAGGCCCAGGGCTGCTCGCATCCCGCCAGGGCGGCCAGCACGGCCTCTCCCCTGTCCGCGTCGAGCATCCCGGCCTTGAGGGCGGGGGCGCAGGCCAGCCGGGCGAGCACGTCGCGGCGGGGGTCAGGGCTGCCGCCCAGCGCCGCTTCCACGATCTGCTCGTGCAAGCGGGGCACCGGCAGCGCGGCGAGCGTGGCAGGCAGGGTCCGCAGCCGGGCCAGCCCCGCGCCGAAGTCCTCGATGCCCAGGCCCCAGCCGCGCAGCTCGGCGCCGCGTTCGTGCAGCCGGGCGACCTGCTCGGGGGTGAGGTGCAGCAGTTCCGGCTCGGGCAGCTCGACGGGAGGCTCAGCGCCCAGCGACCGGGTGAAGTGCTCGTAGAGCGCGCGCTCGTGCGCGGCGTGCGCGTCCACCACCCACAGGTCGCCCTCCCCCTGGGCCAGCAGGTAAAGGGCCTGGTACACGCCGACCAGGGTGAGAACCGGGAAACCGCCGCGCTCGGGCGCCGTCTGCGGTTCGGGCGGGGCGATCAGGGCGGGCGCGGCGCGGGCCAGCGGGTGCGCGGCCAGGGCCGAGGCGACCGCCCCCTGCACGCGGGCCGCCACGCCGGGCAGGTCGGCCAGCGCCACGACCTGCTTGGCGGGGTGGACGTTGGGGTTGTGGTCTTCGGGGGCCACCGTCAGGTCGAGGACGCACAGCGGGGCCACGCCGGAGGGCAGCAACTCCGCGAAGCCCTCGATCACCGCCCGTTCGAGTTCCGGGGGCGCCAGCACCGGCCGCCCGTTCACGCTGAAGTGCATCCGGTCGCGCCGGGCGCGGGTCAGCTCGGGGCGCGAGACGACGCCGCGCACGCCTTCGCCGTCCACCCGGAGTACCCGGTTCGCGCTCAGTGGGCCGTACACGCTCGCCACCGCGCCCCGGTGGTCGGCGGGCGCGTGGGTCAGGCGGGGATCACCGTCCACCGTCAGCCGCCAGTGCAGGCCCGGATGGTGCAGCACGTAGCGGCCCACCAGCGCCGTGATCTCGCGGACCTCGGCGGCGGGGGGCGCCTGGGTGCGGAGGCGGGCGGGCAGCCGGGCGAAGAGGTCTCGCACCGTGACGGCCGTACCCGCCGGGGCCGAGGTCCGCCGCACGGTCACGTCCTCGCCCGAGGCCCGCACCTCCGCCGCCCCGACCTGCGCCGCCGGGCGGGTCACCAGATGCAGCTCGCCCGCCTGCGCCGCCGCCCACAGCGCCTCGCCGCGGAAACCCAGGGTAGAGACGCGCTCCACCGCCCCCGCCGTGGGTTCGAGCTTGCTCGTCGCGTGCCGCACCGGGGCGAGGGCCACCGCGTCCGCCGCGATCCCCGCCCCGTTGTCGCGCACCGCCACCAGCGCGAGGCCGCCGCCCTCCACCTCGACCTCGATGCGGGTGGCTCCGGCGTCCAGCGCGTTTTCCACGAGTTCGCGCACCACGTCGAGCGGGCGCGACACGACCTCGCCCGCCGCGATCAGCCGCGCGACGTGGGGAGGCAGGACGCGGATGGTCACGCCTCCGTCCCTCCCCCACCCCGGGCCTCCCCCTGCCACTTGTGCAGCAGCTCCAGCGCCTGCATCGGCGTCAGGCGCCCCAGGTCCAGCGCGGCGAGTTCGCGGGTCAGCTTGCGGTCGTCGCCCCCCGCGTTCAGGGCGGTCAGCAGCCGGGCCGCGCGGGTGGTGACGGGTGCGGGCAGCCCCGCCAACCGCGCGACCTCCACCCCGTAGCTCTGGCGGGCCGCGCCGGGAATGACCTGGTGGTAAAAGGTCAGGCCGCCCGCGCCCCCGTGCGCCGTCTCGTCCTCCTCGGCGGCGACGTGCAGGTTCACCAGGCCGGGGTGGTCGGCCTCCAGCCGGGTCAGCTCGAAGTAGTGGGTGGCGAAGAGGGTGTGCGCCCCCGTGGCGTGCAGGTGCTCCAGCGCCGACTGCGCGATGGCGAGGCCGTCGAGGGTCGAGGTGCCGCGCCCCACCTCGTCCAGAATCACCAGGCTGCGGTGGGTGGCCCCGTGCAGGATGGCCGCCAGTTCGCTCATCTCGACCATGAAGGTGCTGCGGCCCCCCGCGAGGTCGTCGCTGGCGCCGATGCGGGTATGAATCGCGTCGTAGACGGGCAGCTCGGCGTGGTCGGCAGGCACGAAGGACCCGACCTGGTGCAGCAGGGCACAGAGGGCCACCGTGCGCAGGTAGGTGCTCTTGCCCGCCATGTTCGGCCCGGTGAGCAGCAGAGTGTGCCGCGTCGGCCCCAGCTCGGCGTCGTTGGGCACGAAGCGTCCGCCGGTCGCCCGCTCGACGACCGGGTGGCGGGCCTGCGAGAGCCGCGCGCCACCGGACACGGTCTGGGGCCGCACCCAGCCGCACTCCACCGCGATCTCGGCCAGGGCGGTCAGCACGTCGAGGTCCGAGAGCGCTCCCGCCGCCTCGCCCAGCGCCTCGGCGTGGGCCGCGAGGCCGTCGCGCAGCTCGGTAAAGACCTCCAGCTCCAGCCGCCCCGCCGCCGTCTCCAGCCGGGCGATCTCGCGCTCGCGGTCGCGCAGGTCCGGGCGGGTGAAGCGGGCACGGTCTTTCAGGGTGGCGATCTGGCGGTAGTCGGCAGGCACCTTGCCCAGGTGCGCGCCGGTCACCTCCAGGTAATAGCCGAAGACGTTGTTGAACCCCACCTTCAGGCTGCCAATCCCGGTGCGCCCGCGCTCGCTGGTTTCCAGTTCGGCCAACCAGGCGCGGTGGCCCAGGGCGCCCTCGCGCAGGGTGTCGAGTTCCGCGTGGAAGCCGTCGCGGATCAGGCCGCCCTCGCCCGCGCGGATGGGCGGGTCGTCCACCAGCGCGGCGCGGATCAGGGTCACCACGTCGGGCAGCGCGCCCAGCCGGGCGCGGACCCCCGCCAGCAGGCCGTCGTGCCCGTCCAGCAGCCGGGTCGCTTCGGGCAGCAGTTCCAGCGTGCGCGCCAGCGAAGCGACCTCGCGTGGGGTGGCCCGGCGGGTCGCCACCCGCGCAGCGAGGCGTTCGAGGTCGTGCGCGCGGTACAGCAGCGCCCGCACCGCCCCGCGCAGGTCGGCGGCGCGGGTGAGGGTCTCTACCGCGTCCAGCCGCGAGCGGATGCTGAGTTCGTCCAGCAGCGGCGCGCGCAGCCAGGCCCGCAGCCGCCGCCGCCCGCCCGCCGTGCGCGTTTCATTCAGCACGTCCATCAGGGTCACGCCCTGCGGCGACTGGGCCGCGAAGACCTCCAGCGCCCGCACCGCCGCCTCGCTGAGGCGCATATGCGCCCCCGGCTCGAAACGCACGACCCGGCGCACCATCTCCAGCCGCCCCTGCTGGGTGAGCCGCGCGTAGCCCAGCACCGCCCCGCAGGCCCGCACCAGGGCCGAGGACCCCAGCGACCCCGGCACCTCGCCCAGCACCTCGCCCAGTTCGGCCCGCGCCGCCTCCTCCCCGAAGTTGGCGGGCGAGAGCATCACCGGAAAGCGGGTCTGGAAATCCGCCAGCAACGCGGCGTTTCCGGCAAGTTCGGGAGCCAGCAGCACCTCACGCGCCCGGTGCCGGGCGAGTTCGTCGTAGAGCGCCGTGCGGGTATGAAACGCGGCGCAGCGGAACTCTCCGGTGGACACGTCGAGCAGCGCCAGCGCGTAGCCGTCGCCGGTCGCCACCGCGCCGAGGTAGTTCTCGTCGGCGGTGAGCAGCCGCTCTTCGGTCACCGTGCCCGGCGTGAGCAGTTGCGTGACCTTGCGGTCCACCAGCCCCGAGCCGGGTTCCTCGATCTGGTCGGCCACCGCCACCCGCACGCCCGCCGCGAGCAGCCGCTCGACGTTGCTGTCCAGCGTGCGAATCGGCACCCCGGCCATCGGCGTGGAAAAGTCCTTGCTGCTCTTGTGCGTCAGCGCGATGCCCAGCAGCCGCGCGGCCCGCTCGGCGTCCTCCCCGAAGGTCTCGTAAAAGTCGCCGCACTGAAACAGCAGCAGAAAATCCGGATGCAGGTCGCGCAGCGCCACATACTGCTCCAGCATCGGCGGCAGCACCCCCGATCCCGTTCCCTTCAGCACGCTCTGCGGCACTCCCACCGGCATGGGCGGAGAATAGCGCACGCCGTTCTGTTGTGGACGGAATAGGAGTTGCAATTGAGGGACTGGGACAACGAAAACCGCCCCGCGTGGAGGCGGAGCGGTTGGGGGAGCGAGGGCTTAGCGGAAGAAGGGGAGTTGAAAGCGTGCCTTGAGGTCGGTGAGGTTCAGGCCCGCCGCTTTCAGGCTCGCTGCGCCCAGCGGAGAGGCCACATCCGTCTCCCCCAGGTACAGCCAGTCGGCCGGGAAGCTGCCGCTCCCGAGGTTGACGCCGCCAACGAACATGTCCTCAGTCAGCTTGAGGTCGAGCGCGATGGTGGTCTTGTTCCAGCCCTGCCGGAGCTGCCAGTCCACATTCAGGCTGGCGCTGGTGCCCTCCACGGTGCAGGTCTGGGTGCCCTTGATGGTCACGGCGCGGTCGACGTAGACGAGCACACCCGCCGTCACCGTCAGGCTGGTGTAATTTCCGGCACTGTCCTTGTTGAACCGGAACGCCGCCGGAGCGACCTCGCCGTCCTTGGCGGCATCGACGCGCAGGTCCAGACCCGTTCCGTTCGCCTGGCCGCTGCTCGTGACCGTGCCGGTGCAGCCCTCGACCGGGTTCAGATCGCTCACGTCCAGCGAGGTCAGCAACTCGGGAGCCACCGTCTGCGGAAGCGGCAGGTTGAAGCTGCCGTCTGCCGCCAGCGAGGTGCGGGCGAGTTCCTTACCACCGAACTCCTCCGCAATCAGGGTTCCCGCGCCGCCCGTCCAGGCCTGGGTTCCAAACGTCAGGGTGCTCTCGTTGAAGGTCGGCTCCTTCAAAACACCCGATACAGCGGTCACGTCGCTGGGACGCGGATTGCGGTCACAGGAGGCGAGGAGCAGGCCGGAGCACGTCAGCGTCAACAGGGCAATGTTTTTCATGACCCCTTCACCGTAGCCCCGGCCAGGAAGCATCGCAAGCAGATTTGCCCAGCCTTCCCCTATTCGTCGCACCCCAGAGCGCGCAGCAGGTCAAGGTCGGTGATGGCGGGGGGCGCGGGGCGCGCGGGCGAGGGGCGGGCCGGGGAACGGCGGGTCAGCAGCCGGATCAAAAAGACACGCATGAGGAACCTCGTTTCTGATGTGGGGCTGATCTTAACTGAAGACTTGTTAAAGATGTGAGAAATCGCATACACCTGACGGGGGGCCATGGGGGCGCTGCACCGCGTTCCGCCTGGGGCGGCGTGCGCCGGGGCCTCCCGTAGCATGGCCGCATGACCTACGACCCGCGCATGGGCTACGACCCCGCCCGCAAACTGACCGACGGCGACGTGCAGGAGCGCAAACCGGAAGGCTGGTGGGGCGACGACGGCAAGCTGTTCCGGGAATTCAAGTTCGGCAGCTATCAGGAGGGCGTGGACTTCGCGGTGCGGGTCGCGGCGCTGGCCGAGGCGCGGGACCACCATCCCGACATCCATATCTATTACCGGCGGGTGCGGCTGAATTTCTTCACCCACAGCGTGGGCGGCGTCACGGACCTCGACCTGGAGGGGGCGCAGGCGGTCAATGCCCTGCTGGGCGGGCAGTCCGGGGGGGACGCGCAGCCTTGAAGCTCCGGATTCCCGACGCCGACGTGCTGTGGAGTGCCCTGGCGCCCGAGCGCAAGCACGAGCTGACCCTGACCGTGCAGCCCGGCGACCTCGACGACCTGCACCACGTCAACAACACCGTGTATCTGGCCTGGTGCGAGCAGGTGGCCCGTGCCCACGCGCTGCGGCAGGGGATGGGCACCGCCGCCCTGATCAAGCTGGGCGCCGTGCCGGTTGCCCGGCAGCACATCATCACCTACCACAAGCCTGCGCTGCTGGGCGACCCGGTCCGCATCCGCACCGCCCTGACCGTCAGCGCGGGTGTCCGCAGCATCCGCGCCTATACCCTCGACCGCGCCACCCCAGACGGCGCGGACGGCGAACGCCTGGCCGAGTGCCAGACCGAGTGGGTCTGGGTGGACCCCGTGACCGGACGGCCCAAGCGCACCCCGCGCGAGGTGCTGGAGGCGTTCGGGTTCTGAGGGTGGGAAGGAGGCGGGAGCCGCTCCCCCCTGAGCCGGGAGAGAAGAGCAGAAGCTAAAGCTTTCCAACGACAGGCACAGCGGACGCCGCACAGGTGCGAGTGAGCTGTTCCCGCACCGCCTTCCCCCCGCCCTGCTCGCGCCGCTCCCTGGGTGAAAGCAGCGTGACCGCACCAAGATCAAACGTTCCGGCTGAGAACCACGCCCACCAGCGCCGCCCGTCTGCCCTTGCCGAGCGCAGCGATGAGCTTCCCCGACTCCAACCTGCCCCTACCGCCCCAACGCCACCCGAAGCCCCAGCAACACCATCGCCCCGCCCGTCACCCGCTCCAGCCCGGCCCGCACCCGGGGCGCACGCAACCGGGGCGCCAGCGTGCCGATCAGCAGCACCAGCGTTCCCAGCCACAACACCCCCCACGAGAAATGAATCAGCGCCAGCCCCAGCGCGTGCCCCAGTGCCCCCGGTCCCGGCGGCACGAACTGCGGCAGCACCGTGAGGTAAAAGAGCGCGACCTTGGGATTCAAGACGTTGGTGGTCAGCCCCTGCCCGAGCGCGGCCCCGAACCCCAGGGAAGGCCGGACCGCCTCCGCTGTGGCCTGCGCCGTGTGGCGCGCGTCCAGCCAGGCGCGCACACCCAGATACAGCAGGTAGGCGGCGCCCGCCAGCTTGACCGCCTCGTACAGGGCGGCGCTGCGGGCCAGAATCACGCTGAGGCCCAGGGCGCTGAGTGCGGCGTGGAACAGCAGGCCGCTGGATACGCCCAGCACCGCGCCGAAGCCTGCCGGGCGCCCCCCGGCCAGGGCGGCCCGGGTCACCAGCGCCGTGTCGGCCCCCGGCGTGAGCGTCAGCAGCAGCGAGAACACCACGAAGCCCAGCAGGGAGCCGTCCATGCCCCAGCGTAGCGGGTGCCGGGACGCGCGGGCGTGGCTGGCTCAGGTCACCAGACCCGCCGCCGTGGGCGCGGTGTGGATGCCCGTATCGAGCAACTCGCGCAGCACCCGCACCGTTTCCTCCAGCTCGGCCCCGGTGTTGTAGAGCGCCACCGGGGCGAGGCGCAGGATGTCGGGCTGACGGAAATCGGGGACGATGCCGCGCTCCCGCAGCGCGAGGCTCAGCGCGTGGGCCTGCGGGTGGGCCAGGGCCACGTGCCCGCCGCGCTCGGCGTGGGCGCGGGGCGTGACCACCCTCAGCTCCGGCACCTGCGCGTCGACCAGCGCGAGCAGGTGGTCGGTGAGCTGAAGGCTGCGGGCGCGCACCTCGCCCATCTCCAGGGTGCCGAAGACGCTCAGTGCCCCCTCCAGCCCCGCCAGGGCCAGGATCGGCGGCGTGCCCAGCTGGTGGCCGCCCGCTCCGGGCGCCGGGCGGAACTCGTGGGCCATCTCGAACTGGGTCTCCTTGGCGTGGCCCCACCAGCCGCGCAGGCCGGGCGTGCGGCCGTGATGCCGCTCGTGCAGGAAGAGGCCGCCGGGGGCGCCCGGTCCCGCGTTCACGTACTTGTAGTGGCACCACACCGCGAAATCGGCCCCGTCCCCGTGCAGCGCGTGCGGCACGCTGCCCACGCTGTGCGCGGCGTCCCAGCCGATCAGCAGGCCGCGCGCGTGGGCCTCGCGCGTGAGGCCGGGCACGTCCAGCAGTTGCCCCGAGCGGTACAGCACCGTGGGCAGCAGCGCCAGCGCCACGTCCTCCCGGAAGGCGGCCCGCAGGTCGTCCGGGTGCAGGGTGTGGCCGTCGCGGCTCCCTACCAGCCGCAGCTCGGCCCCGTAGCGCTCGGCCCAGCTTTGCAGCGCGTACACGTCGGAGGGAAAGTCCAGCGCGGTGGCGACGAGGTGACGCCGCTCGCCTCGCGGCCGGTACAGCGTGGCGAGCAGGGCGTGCAGGTTGGCGGTGATGCTCCCGGTGGCGATCACCTCGTGCGGCTGCGCCCCGACCAGCCGCGCGACCCCCGGCGAGAGGCTCTCGGCCAGCCCGAACCAGTGCTCCCAGCCGCTCACGGCCTGCGTCTGCCACTCGTCCAGGCGGCGCAGCACCGCCTCCCTGGCCGCGTGCGGCATCACGCCCAGGCTGTTGCCGTCGAGGTAGATGCCGGGCGGCATGGCAAAGAGGTCACGTCTCATGCTGGGTCTCCTGTGGGCAACGTTCCGGCGGGCAGCAGCACCGCGCGGGCAGGGGCGCCGTCCGCCTCCACCAGCGGCAGCGGCAGGCAGACGAGGTCGTACTCGCCGTCCGGGACGGCCGAGAGGTTCAGGCCCTCCAGAATGAGGATTCCGGCCCCCAGGCAGGCGTGGTGGGCGTCCAGCGTCTTGCTGGTCAGCGGGTCCACGCTGGGACTGTCGGTGCCGATCAGCCGGACGCCGCGCCGCGCCGCCTCGCGCACGAAGGCGGGGTCCAGCGCGGCGAACGCCGCAGGAAACTCGGCCCAGTGGGCAGGCTGGCCGGTGTGCAGCAGCAGCCGGGGCGGCAGCGTGCCGGGCAGCGGGGCCAGCGCGTCCGGGCCGACCAGCCCGGCGGGCGCCTCCACCCTCAGCACCCGGCAGCGGCCCAGGTACACCTCCAGGCCGACCTCGCCCAGCCGGGGGGCGGCGTCCGCGTAGTGCCAGGGGGCGTCCACGTGGGTGCCGGTGTGGGTGCTGGTTCGCAGCTCGCCCGTGTTCACGCTGTCGCCCCGGGCGATGCGCCCACCCGCCTCCAGCCGGAAAGGCGCGTCGCCCGGCCAGGTCGGGTGCCCCGGCGTGAGGGGCCGTGAGATGTCGATCATGGCCAAGAGGCTAGCAGCTCCCGGCGGCCCGCTCCGGGTCCGGTCTCCCCCATCTGACCGCCGCCTCACGTTCCTGGCGTGCTGCCCGGAAAGACCGCCACCCGCCCCACCATGTAGGCGCAGCCGTACAAAAAGAGGGTCGCCACCGGCAAGAAGCGCAGGCCGCTGCGGTGCTCGATCAGTCGCCCCTTGACCAGCACCTCGATCACGTAGAGGCTCAGCAGGCAAAAGGCCGAATACATCCAGTGTTCCCAGTTGCGGCTGGGGTCGGCGGGCAGGCCGTACTTGCTCAGGCCGCCGCCCACGTCGGTCGCGCTGGGCACCTTGGCGCCGCCCAGGGCCAGCACCACGCCCGTCACGACCGGAATCAGCGTGAGGACCCAGGTCAGGCGCAGCCACACCAGAAATCCGGTCCGCACCTCGCGCCTCAGGGCCGGGCCGAGGCTCCAGACGAACAGGACCAGCGTGGCGAGGGCGTAGGGCGTGGGAAACAGCAGCGCGAGGCCGCTGCCGAACTGGTACCCGTGGATCAGCCGCAAGAACTCCATGACGCCCAGCGTAACGCGCGGCCCTCCCCCGGCGGCCCCGGCCTCAACCGGTCCCGGGCAGCTCCATCCCGGTCTCGGCCGGGAGGTAGGTGCCGGGGCGCAGCTCGGCGCCGTCTTGCAAGCGGCGCAGGGTCACGCCTGCGGGCACGGCGGCCAGCAGGACCCGGGGGCCGCTGGGCGCGACCTTCAGGCCGTGCAGCGCGCCCGCCCCCACGGCCTCGCCCACGTCGGTGATGCCGGGGCGCAGGGCCAGCGCGTGTTCGCCGTAGGGACCGACGAGGTGCAGGGTGACCCCGTCGGCGCGCAGCCGCAGCGGCAATCCCAGGCCGATCAGGGTGCCCAGCGGCGGCAGCGGCGACCGCGCGGGCCGCGCCACCGCGACGCCCAGCAGCGTGCCGGGCCGCACCACGTCGCCCGCGCCCAGCAGCCGCGCGCCCTGGCTGACCTCCAGGTCCCCCGGCACCCGCAGCATCCGGAGGCCGTCCCGGTGCTGCTCGGCGCGCAGGCCGCTGAGGTGAGGCACCCGGGCCACCTGCCCCAGGTCGAACGGGCCGCTCAGCGGAATGGGCACCGCCGTGCCGCGCCCACCGGCCCCCACCAGGGCCAGGGTGCGGTCCTCGCCGTACTCGATGCCCTCGACGGCGGTGGGCGGGGCCAGCACCGGGGGAGCCGGGCGCGGGCCTGCCCGGCCCCGGCGACGCCGCCACAGCAGCAGGCCTCCGCCCAGCAGCCCCGCCGCCAGCAGGCCGCCCAGCAGCGGCCCCCACGGACCGTTTCCGTCCGCTGCGTCCGGGCGCGCGCCGTTCGGCGGGGCGGCGGCCGGGGGCGGCACCGGGGCAGCCCTCCCCTCTCCTCCCACGATGGGGGCCAGCGGCAGGCTCTGGCCGTCCCCGAAGACCAGTCGGGGCACCAGGGGACCTGCTGCGTCCGGGGCCTGCCGGGTGAGGCGCACGCCCACCTCGCGCCCGCCGGGAAGCCGCAGCAGCTCGCCCGTGAGGCCCGGGGGCAGGCGCAGGGTCAGGCCCGCCGGGTCGGTCGCCGCGCTCAGGCGGTAGCGCAGGGTCACGCTCTCGCCGGGGCGCAGGGCGCGGTCGGCCCCGGGGTTGAGCCAGCTCAGGCCGGGCGCCGGGCCGACCTCCAGGCGCAGCAGCACCCGCCGGGGCAGTCCTCCCGGCGTGGCGGGGGGGGCGCACAGCAGCGCGGGCGTGCCGTGGGGAACGCGGCCCGCGACCTCCAGGCCCACGCCTCCGCCCTGCGCCGTGCTCCCCGCGAGACGAACCGGGAACCCCCCGGGCACCCCCAGCACCAGCGGCGTGCCCGCCGGAAAGGGCGCGGGGACGCGGGCAGGGTCGGTCACGGTGGCAATTCCCACGCCCAGTCCGGTCAGCTCCGGCGCTTGCCCCACCGGTACCGTCAGGCTCTGCGCGTACCCGCTGCCCCGCAGGGCCGCCTGGGCCTCTGCGGGAACCGCGGTGCCCAGCGCGACGTAATGCAGCGTGTCCAGCGGGCCGCGCGCGCCAAAGGCTCCCAGCGCCCGCGCCGCCGTCTGGGCGGGGTCGGGGTCGTTGTCGATACCGTCGGTCAGGACCAGCACGGTGGTCACGTAGCCCCCGGCCTTCAGCGGCGCCAGGGCCTGCGCCACGCTGCGGTACAGGTAGGTGTTCTGCCCGTCGGCCCGCAGCGCGGCGAGGTCGCTGTTCCAGCGCGTCCGGTCTCCCGGCAGGCTGTACCCGCGCGACGAGCGCAGGCCGCCGTCGAAGGTCACCAGCTCCACCCGGTCGGGCCGCTCGGCCCGCACGTAGGCGTTCACCGCCGCCACCACCCGCCCGAAGATGTCCGCCTTCCCGTCCCCGATCCCGCGCATCGAACCGCTGGTGTCCAGAATGAAGACCGCGCGCGTCTGGCTCGGCAGCGGCCCGGGGGGCAGCGCACAGGCCAGAGGGCTGGCGGGAGCGGCCGGTGCCCGCCGCAGGGTCACGCCGGGCGTCCCGGTTTCAGCGGGCGCGGGGGCCGCCGCGCGGGCGCCGGAGCGGGGGCCGCAGGCCAGTCCGGCGGCCAGCAGAGCGGAGAGAAGGGTCACGGCGGCAGGACGCATGCGGTCCCCATTGTGCCCGCCCGGGGGGGCGGCGGGAAGGGCAGGCTCCCCGCTGCGGGCCTTTCCGCGCCGGACCATCCCGGCCCCGAGACCGTGTCAGACGCCCTTTGCACGGCCTGGCGGCGGGGACAAGTCGTGGCCTCATATTACGTCCATTACGTAATCCATTTGACCCATTTCAACTCAGGTTGTATACTGTTGGGACCTCCGGAGGCGCGCTCAGCGCCGATTTTTTCGGCAGTGCGGCATTCCGGAACCACGACCATCCGTACCGTCACCGCCCTCCACCCGGGGGCAAGCAGGAGGACCATGACGCAGACCCACGAATACGACGCCAGCTCCATCTCGATTCTCAAGGGGCTGGAGGCCGTTCGCAAGCGCCCCGGCATGTACGTGCAGGGCGGCACGGGGGTAGACGGCTACCACCAGCTGCTGACCGAGATCATCGACAACGCCATCGACGAGGGCCTGGGCGGCTTTGCCGACGAGGTTCACGTCATCATGCACGCCGACGGCTCGGCCACCGTCACCGACAACGGGCGCGGCATTCCCGTCGACCTGATGAAGTCCGAAAACCGCCCTGCCATCGAGGTGATTTTCACCGAGCTGCACGCGGGCGGCAAGTTCGGCGGCGGCGCCTACAAGGTGTCCGGCGGCCTGCACGGCGTCGGTTCCAGCGTGGTAAACGCGCTGAGCACCTACCTCGACGTGACCGTGAACAAGGGCGGCCAACTGCACCACATCCGCTTCGAGCGCGGCGAGGTCGTCACGCCGCTGGAAGTGCTGGGCAAGACCCCGGCCGACGTGACGTGGTCGACCCAGGTGACCTTTCACCCCGACCCCACCGTCTTTTCCGAGTTCGAGAACCTCTTTGGCTACGACCGCATCCGGGGCCGCCTGCGCGAGCTGGCGTACCTGACCGGCCTCAGAATCGTCGTGCGCGACGAGCGCACCGAGCTGCACGCCGGGGAGATCCGCGAGGAGGTCTTCCACGAGGAGGGCGGCATCGCCAACTTCGCCCGCGCGCTCGTCACCGACGACACCAAGCTGCTGTACGACCAGCCCATCGTGATGCGCGGGACCCACCTGGACGTGGAGGTGGAAGTCGCCTTTATCCACGCCAACACCTACTCCAGCGACAACATCCTGACCTACGCGAACATGATTCGCACCCGCGACGGCGGCACGCCGCTGACCGGGTTCAAGACCGCCTACACGCGCATCCTGAACAAGTACGCCAAGGACAAGAACCTGATCAAGGCGGGCAACCCGGTGCCCAGCGGCGACGACCTGCTCGAAGGTATCTACTGCGTCGTCAGCGTCAAACTGGGCGAGCCGCAGTTCGAGTCGCAGGCCAAGGTCAAGCTGCTCAACAGCGAAGCCCAGACTGCCGTGAACGCCATCGTGGGCGAGAAGTTCGCGGAGTTCCTCGAAGAGAATCCCAAGATCGGCAAGACCATCGTGGAGAAGGCGGCCGAGGCGGCCCGCGCCCGCGAGGCGGCCCGCAAGGCCCGCGACATCGTGCGCCGTTCCAACCCGCTGGAAAACGACGACCTGCCCGGCAAGCTGGCCGACTGCTCCTCACAGGACCCCTCGGAGTCCGAGCTGTTCATCGTGGAGGGCATCTCGGCAGGCGGCTCGGCCAAGGGCGGGCGCGAGCGCCGCTTCCAGGCGATCCTGCCCCTGCGCGGCAAGATCCTGAACGTCGAGAAGTCCGAGCTGAACAAGATCCTGAAAAACGCCGAGATCCGGGCGCTGATCGGGGCCATCGGCGCGGGCGTGGAGGGCACCGGGGACCGGATGCACTTCGACCTCTCCAACCTGCGCTACCACAAGATCATCATCATGACCGACGCGGACATGGACGGCGGGCACATCGCTACTTTGCTGCTGACGTTCTTCTACCGCTACATGCGCCCGGTCGTGGAGCAGGGCTACCTCTACATCGCGCAGCCCCCCCTCTACCGCATCATGGTGGGCCGCGAGAAAAAGGGCACCTACCTCTACACCGAGGAAGAACTCAAAACGCACGTGGCCCGCGCCAACAAGGAAGGCAAGAAGTACGAGATTCAGCGCTTCAAGGGGCTGGGCGAGATGAACGCCGACCAGCTGTGGGACACCACCATGAACCCCGAGACGCGGGCGCTGAAACAGGTCAAGGTGGAAGACCTGATCGTGACCAACGAGATTTTCGAGGACCTGATGGGTTCGGAAGTCGCGCCGCGCAAGAAGTTCATTCAGGACAACGCGCGCTTCGCCGAGATCAGCGTGTAAGCGGCACCAAGCAGCGAAGCCCGCCCCACTTGCACGGGGCGGGCCTTTGCTTGCGGCCTTCAACCGTTCAGCCTGCGCGCCAGCCCCGCCGGGTCGTCCACGAACAGCGAGAAGCGGCGGCCCCGGCGGGTCAGGCCGAAGGGACCGCGCAGGGTCACGTCCCCCCGCAGCGTGAGCGTCACGTTGGGCGGCGTGACGAGGGTCAGCCGCATGGCCTGGGCGTCCCGGCCGGGGGCGGCTCCCTCCACCAGCCTCAGCGGCACACTGGCCGACCACAGCAGGCCCTGACTGAGCCGGAGATGCTCCCCGGACACGGCCAGCGGAAAGCGCCCGAAGCTGCGGCTCAGCGCGAGGAGCCAGAGGGTGAACAGGCCGTCGGCGGCCGTGAACAGCCACGCCCAGCCCCCGTCGCCCTTCTGTCCCAGCGCAGCGTGGAGGCCGAGATGCAGCGGCAGTTCGGAGGCGAGATACAGCCACACGTAGACCTCGCGCCCGGCCCGCTGATGGGTCGTGAACACCTCCGCGCCGGGCGGCACCTGCGCGTCCCGCCGCCACAGCCCCGGCCACAGCAGCGAGTCGTGCGCGAGGCTGGCCGCGACCGGGTGGGGCAGGAAGCGGGCGAGGGAGTCGGTGCGGCGCTCCAGTGGGGTCGCGTGGGGGCCGGTCACATTCGGGCGACGGCTGTGCCCCCAGACGCCCACGCCCAGCAGCCCTGCCCCCACCCAGAGCGGCCCCCGCCAGCCGGGCAGGACCGCTCCCGCGAGCGAGAGGCCCAGCATCAGCGTCAGGGTCGCCTGCTCCGGCCCGAACCCTCTGCGCCGCTGCGTGATCCACCCCAGCCCCAGCGCCGAGACGGTCAGGTCAAACAACACCGCCGCCGAGACCCATCCAGCGGCGGCTGGCCGGGCATCGGGCGGCAGCACCCCCAGGAAGGGCGCGAGCAGAACCAGCGCGGCCAGCGCGACCCCCAGTTGCAGGGTGAGGGGACTGACCGCCGGGCGAAGCAGGGTCAAGGGTGACATGAATCACCCTAATCGGCGGGGCCGGGTCAGGCGTCCCGACAACGTCAGCCCCACCCTGCGGCCCACTCCACGAAGGCCGTCAGGTCCGCGTATTGCCGCTCCAGGCTGGGACGGTGGACGTACATCATGTGCCCGGCCTCGTAGAAGGTCTCGCGCAGGTTGCCGCGCAGGCTGGGGTCGAGGCCGAGGTGATCGAGGGTGTGCCGGGCCGCGTGGTACGGCGTGGCGAAGTCGAAGTAGCCCGACGCCACCAGCACCTTGAGGTGCCCATTCTGGTGCATCGCCTTGCGAAGGGTGTCCGAGACGCGCACGTGCCTGTTCTCGAACTCCTGGTAGCTCCAGGGCCGCACCCGTCCGGTCAGGATCTCGTAGGGAAGGTCGGACTCGAAGCCCAGTTCGGCGCGGACATAGTGGTTCATCGCCGCCGAGTACGGCCCCAGGATCGCGCTGAGGCTGGGGTCGGACTCATAGCTCTCGCCGCCGGAGTCGCGGTCCAGGCCAGTAAAGCGGCTGTCGAGGCGTCCCACCGTGCGGCCCTCCTCGCGCAGCAGCTCCTTGCCGAAGCGGGCCAGGGTCACGCGCAGATCGTTGCGGAGGACAAAGGCCACGTCCAGGCCGGTCAGCGCGGCGTAGCGCCCGGCCACCTGCTGCCGTTCCTCACCGCTCAGGCGTGCCCCGGCGTGCAGGGCGCGGGCGTAGTCCCCGTCCGCGAACGCCTCGGCCTCGCGCAGCACGTCCTCCAGCGGGCGCTCCCCGGCGAGTTTGCCGTGGTACCAGGCGGTCGCGGCGGCGGTGGGCAGGTGGACGATGTACGGCAGGTCGTGCCCCGGCGTGAAGTCCACCGTCGAGAAATCCAGGATGGCGCTGACGAGCATGATGCCGTTCAGGAACATGCCGTGCCGCTCCTGAAGGTACCCGCTGAGGCCCGCCGCCCGGGTGGTGCCGTAGCTCTCGCCGATCAGGAACTTGGGGCTGAGCCAGCGCCCGGCGCGGCTGGTCCACAGCCGGATGAAGTCGCCCACCGACTCGATGTCCTTCTGGAAGCCGTGGAAGTCGCCGGGCTTCTCGCCCTCCTCGACCCGTGAGTAGCCGGTGCTGACGGGGTCGATGAACACCAGGTCGGAGTGTGTCAGCAGCGTGAACTCGTTGTCGGTGAGGTCGTAGGGCGGCCCGGTCAGCGCCCCCGCGTCGCCCATCACCACCCGGCGCGGCCCCAGCAGGCCCAGGTGCAGCCACACCGACGAGCTGCCGGGACCCCCGTTGAAACTGAAGGTGACGGGCCGCTCGCGGGGGCCGTGCTCGCCGTCGAGCGCGTAGGCGACGAAAAAGACCCGGGCACGGGGTTTGAAGCCCTCGGACTCGCCCTCCTTGGCGTGCTTCTCCTCGGCCAGCAGCAGCGTGCCCGCCGTGACCGTGTAAGCCAGCTCGCGCCCCCCCACCGTGATGCGGTGGCGGGTGACGCGGACCTCGTCGCGGGGCTTCTCGTCCTCGCCGCGCTCCCGCTCGCCGGTCTTGACCCTGACCTTCACTTCGGCGCCCTGCCCGGCGGTCCGCTCCTGCTGTTCGTCGCTCATGGGTAGGGTAGTTCTAGCGCGTGGGGGTGGGGGGCGTGGCGTCTGATGTGGCTTCTGGCCCGGCGCCGGGGCAGTGGCCGGGTGGGGCGCTCCTGTGCCGGACTCATGACGAATGTCTGGGCCTGGACGCGGTCAGAGGTTCATCATGCTCGTCCCTACACTGGCCCCATGCTCCGCCTCGCCCTCTTCTCTCTCGGCCTTGTGGCGGTCGCGAGTGCAAGCGTCGTCCGCCCTCCTCTGCCCGCCCCCTATCAGCTCCGGCACGTCCTCACAGCGGGGCAGACGCAAGTCATCCTCGCCACAGCCGGTCGGGTCATAGCCAGTCCCGTGATTCCCGGCGACAAGACGCTGGAGGTGACAAGCTTGCTGCTGGCGCGGGACGTGAGGAGCGGGCGCACGGTGTGGAAAAGGTATCTGGGCGATTCGTACGAGCTGGAAGCCGTCAGCCCCACCGCCACCACATTGACCCACGTCGAGGGTCCCCGCAAGTGGGCGTCCTGGTACTCACTTCGGGATGGAAAATTCGTCGGGCGGGCCGTGATGGTGACGCCCACCGCCTCCCCCTGACCTACCCGAAATACCCCAGCAGGTCGATCAGGGTCCGCGCGTAGTCGTCCGGCTTCAGCCCGCGCTTTTCCAGCCGCACGGCGGGCGGGAAGGTGGTCACCTCGGTCTTGTGCGGGAAGCGCTTCAGGCCCGGCGCGTCGTAGTCGAGCCCCTTATAGGCGAAGGTAATTTGCAGGTGCGTCATCGTCTCGCCGATGCTCAGCGCCCGCTTGGCGACCGCCGTCAGCCGCAGCTTGGCGAGGTCGATGAAGTTCTGGACCTCCGGGCTGGGCGGCCCGTACTTCTTGCGCAGGTCGCGCTCGACCCGGCTGATCGCCTGGAGGGTGCGCGCCTCCGACAGCCGCCCGTAGGTCGCGATGCGGGCCTCGTCGTCGCCGCCGAAGTATTCGGGCGTGAGGCGCGAGTTGACCGGCAGGTCGATGGACACGCTCGCCGGGGCCTCCATCTTCTCGCCCTTGAGCCGGGCGACGGCCTGCGCGAGCATCTCGGTGTACACGTCGATGGAGACGGCCTGCACGTGCCCGTGCTGCTCCTCACCCAGGATGTTGCCCACCCCGCGAATCTCCATGTCCTTCTCGGCCAGCAGGTGCCCGGAACCGAGGTCTTGCAGATCGGCAATCGCCCACAGCCGCCGCTGGGCGTTCTCGGTCATGCGCGGCGGGTAGAAGAGGTACGCGTAGGCGGTCTGCTGCCGGCGCCCGACGCGCCCCCGGAGCTGGTAGAGCTGCGCGAGGCCCAGGCGGTCTGCGCGCTCGATCAGGATCGTGTTCGCCTCGGGGATGTCGAGGCCGGTTTCCACGATGGTGGTCGAGAGCAGCACGTCGAAGGCGCCCTGCTCGAAGCCCAGCATGATCTCCTCGAGTTCCTCCTCGTTCATGCGCCCGTGCGCCACGCCGACGCGCGCCTCGGGCACGAGGTTGCGCAGGTACAGGCTCCTGGCCCCGATGGAGGCGATGCGGTCGTGGATGTAAAAGACCTTGCCGCCGCGCTCGATCTCCGAGAGGATCGCGTCGCGGACCGTCAGGGGGTCGAAGGGCGTGAGGACCGTCTGGATGGGCTTGCGGCCCTTGGGCGGCGTCTGGATGCTGCTCATGTCGCGCAGGCCGACCATGCTCATGTAGAGGGTGCGCGGAATCGGGGTGGCCGAGAGGGCCAGGGTGTCGACCGCCCGCACGCCCTCGGGAATCTCGACCCGGCCTTCCTTGGAGACGGGCGGCAGGCCGCGCAGCGCCCGCAACTTTTCTTTCTGGCCCACCCCGAAGCGGTGCTCCTCGTCCACGATGATCAGCCCGAGGTTCTTGAACCCGATGTCGCCCGAGAGCAGCCGGTGCGTCCCGATGATGATGTCCACCTTGCCCTGCGCGAGGTCGCCCAGAATGCTCTTGGCCTGCTTGTCCCCGGTGAAGCGCGAGAGGCCCTCGACCCGCACCGGCAGGTCCTTAAAGCGCGCGGCAAAGGTCGAGGTGTGCTGTTCGGCCAGCAGGGTGGTGGGCACCAGCATGGCGACCTGCGCGCCGTGCCCCACGACCCGGTGCGCGGCGCGCAGGGCCACCTCGGTCTTGCCGAAGCCCACGTCCCCGGAAATCAGGCGGTCGGCAGGGTGGGCCTTTTCCAGGTCGCGCATCGTTTCTTTCAGCGCGGTCTTCTGGTCGCCCGTCAGCTCGAACTGGAAGTTTTTCTCCACCTGCGTGTCCCACTCGGGCTGCGGCGGGAAGCTGTTGCCGGGGGTGACCTGCCGGGCGGCGTACTGCACCAGCAGTTTCCCGGCGACCTCCTCGGCGTTCTTGCGGGCCTTTTCCTTGGCCTTGGCCCAGTCTTTCTTGTCGAAGCTGCTCAGGACCGGCGGGTCGTCCGTCGTGCCGGGGTGACGGCGCAGCACCGGCAGCTGCTCGATGGGCACGCTGAGGCGCGCGCCGCCCCGGTAGTCGAGGTTGAGGTAGTCGCGGGTGACGCCCAGCACCGTGCGCGTCTCCAGGCCCTGAAACTGCCCGATGCCGTGCTCGGGGTGAATCAGGTAGTCGCCCACGTGCAACCCCAGCGCGTCGGTGACGGGTTTGCCGCCCAGCCGCTTGCCGCGCAGCGCCGAGCCGCCCTGGAAGCCGTAGATCAGGTCCTCGGTCAGGACCACCGTGCGGTGTTCGGGAATGACGAAGCCGCCCTCGCCGTGCGCGCGCAGGAAGCCCAGCCCGCCTTCCTCGACCCGGGGCACGCTCAGCCAGGGAATCTCGTGCGTGTTCAGCAACTTGTCGGCGAGGTAAGCCGCCGTGCGGTCGTGCCGGACCAGGACCATCACCCGGTACCCCGCCCCGCGCCACCCGGACACGTCGCGTTCCAGGTCGCCCAGACGGGCGCGGTAAAAGGGCAGCACCTCCAGGCCCGACTCGAAATCGGTCAGTTCCAGCGGCGAGCGGCCAAAACTGGTGACCTCGCGCCCACGCAGCCGGGGCCAGAGGGTGTCGGCCAGCGGCCCCAGCGCGGAAGGATAGAACTCGGGCGCGTCCAGAAACACCCGCCCCGGCAGCAGCTCCAGGCGGGTCGCGTCCCACTTGACCTCGGTGAGGTAGTCGGCGGTCGGCTCCAGCGTGAAGTCCCGGATCTTCTCGCCGGTCAGCTCGCCGCCGCTCAACCGGCGCAGGGTGTCGAGTTCGTCGCCGAAGAATTCGGCCCGGAGGGTCAGCGCCTCCTCGCCCGCAGGCACGCCCGCGCCCGGCCCCAGGCGCAGCTCCAGCGTGTCGCCGCGCAGCAGGTACCCCGTCTCGCCCTCCTCGGGGTCCGTCAGGCGCTCGTAGCCCAGGCGTTCCAGGCGCGAGAGCAGCTCCTCGCGCGGGTAGTTGCCGCCGACCCGCAGGGCCAGGGCGTGGTCTTCCGGGTGCGCGGGGAAAAGGTCCAGCGCCGTGTTCACGTCCAGCACGACGTGTTCGTGCCGCGCGGCCCAGTCGCGCAGGCCGGGATTCACGCTGACCGGCGCCCCCAGCGCTCCCGCCGAGGCGTAGCCCGGCAGGCGGTCGGGCGTGGTGAGCAGCACGGCGGGGCCGGGGTGGGCGGCAAACAGGGCCGCGCGGGCCACCTGCGGCAGCAGCAGCACGTTGCCTGCGGGCGCGGGCTGAAGCAGGCGGGAGAGGTTGGGAGCGGCGACCGTCACCGGAAGATTGTACGCGGGTGGGTCCCCGGCAAAGGGCGAGGCAGGGAACGATGGGGCGGGTACAGTGGGCCATGACCCCCGGCATGACCCAGGCGGCCGACGCGGCCCTGCGCGCCCACCTCCGCGCGCTGCTCACGGCGCCCCAGGCCCACCTCACGCTGGAGGGCGTGCTGGAGGATTTTCCGCTGGAACGCCTCCACGAGCGCCCAGGCGGCCTTCCCTACTCCGCCTGGGACCTGCTGTGGCACCTGCGCTTTGCCCAGCGCGACATCCTGAATTTCGTGCGGGACGGGACCTACGCGGAACCCCAGTGGCCCGCCGCCTACTGGCCGCAGCGCACGGAGCAGCCCAGCACGGAACAAGTCAGCGCAGAGGTCAGCGCAGAGGACTGGCACGCCCAGGCCCAGGCTTGCCGCGACGACCTCGCCGCGCTGCTGGAGCTGCTGGACGACCCGGCGACGGACCTGCTCGCAGTGGTGCCCAACGGGGCGGGGCCGGAAGGCGGCGGCCAGACCTGGCTGCGCGAGTTCCTGCTGGTGGCCGATCACAACGCCTATCACGTGGGGCAACTGATGGTGCTCCGAAGGCTGCTGGAGAGTACCGAGACGAACTGACCCAGCGGAACGGGTGCAGCCACGCTGACCGTACCCAGTCCAGACAGATTACAAACTCGGTCAACTTCTCTGCTATGCTTTGTTTTATGAAGCGGACCCTCCTTTCCCTCGCCGCCCTGACGCTCGCTCTGAGCAGCGCGGGCGCCCAGCAGACCAAAGAACTGCGCCTCGGCGTGTTTCCCAACGTGACCCACACCGCCGGGCTGGTCGGCATCCAGCGCGGCCTGATCCAGAAGGAACTGGGCAGCAATGTGAAGCTGGTCGTCAAGGAGTTCGCCAACGGCTCGCAGGTCAACGAGGCCTTTGCGGCGGGCGCCATCGACGCGGCCTACGTCGGCCCCGGCCCGGCGATGAACGCCTTTATGCGCGGCGTGCCCATTCAGGTGTACGCGGGCGCGGCGAACGCGGGCGCGGTGCTCGTCGGGCGCAAGGACAGCGGGATCCGCTCGGTGAAGGGCCTGAGCGGCAAGAAGGTCGCGGTGCCCACGCGCGGCTCGACCCAGGACATCAGCCTGCGCCACCTGCTGCACGTCAACGGCCTGAAGGCCACCGACGAGGGCGGCACCGTCACCGTCATCCCGATCGACCCGGCGAACATGCCCGCCGCCTTCGCCACCAAGCAGGTGGACGCCGCGCTGGTGCAAGAACCCTGGGGAGCGATCATGGAGTCGCAGGGCGCCCGGCTGATCGCCAACGAAAAAGCGATCTGGGAGGGCGGCAACTACACCACCACCGTCCTGACCGTGAACACGAAGTTCGCCGCCCAGAACCCGGAGGTCGTCAAGGACCTCTTGCGCGGGCACCTCGCCGCCATCGACTTCGTGAAAAAGAGCAACGCGGGCGCGCAAAAGGCGGTCGCCGACCAGATTCAGGCTTTTACCGGCAAGCGGCCCAACTCGGCCGAGCTGTTCAAGGCGCTGTCGCGGACAAAGGTCACCTGGGACATCAACCTCAAGACCCTGGCCGAGTACGCCCAGCTCAACAAGGAAGCGGGCTTCGCGCGTGACGTGCCGGACCTGAACAAGTTCGTGAACCTCAGCGTGATCCGGGGGCTGGCGAAGTAGAGCGGCCACTCCCCCACCGTCCCCCCAGCTCAGGCTGGGGTTTTTTGTTCTGCTGGCCGCTGACGGCGGGGGGCTGGCGGCTACACTACCCGCATGACCGGACCGAAGAAAGGCTCAAGAGGACGCGCCCCCAAGCGCATGACGGCGCAGGGGCGCGGGGGGGCGACGCGGGACACCACCCGGCCCGTGCGCGAACGCACCCCCAGGGAAGAGGGCCGCAGCGAGAGCCGGGACCAGGGCGGCTCAGGCCAGAGCGGACAGCGGCCGGGACAGCGCACGGAAGGACCGCGCCGGGGCGAGGGCGCCCGCAGCGGGGCCGCCGGACGGGGCGGCGCGGCGACTGGCCGCACTGGCGGACGCGCTGGCGAGGGCACCCCCGCACGGCGCCGCTCCGGCGACGGCCAGGAGCGCGGCGGAGCGGGGCGCGGCGCTGAGCGTCCCTTCGGGCCGGGTCCCGGGCGGGCGGCGCCGCCCCGGGTGACCAAGAAAAAGCCGCTGCCCGAACTCAAGCGCGTGCAGCTCGACACCCCGCCCCCCGACACGGTGTTTACCGACCGCGACGGCGAGCGCCTGACCTTTCCCGACTCCGGCCTCAAGCGGGTGGCCGCGCAGCTGCTGACCGAGAGGAACAAGGCCTGGCGCTACCGGCCCTTTTCCTTTCCGCTGTTCACCGAGCGCGGCAGCGAGCAGGCCTTTTCCTTCGACTTCTACATCTACGACGCCGAGGACTCGGTGATCCGGCTGCTGCTGGTCGTGCCGTTCGAGTCGCGCGAGGTCTGGGACCGGGTGGGCCGCTTCAAGCGCCAGTACCCGATGTACACCTACGAGCTGTGGACCCCCGAGCGCCTGGCCCAGCTGGGCAGGCCGCGCGCCCAGCTGGGCTTCTAGGCCAGCGTCGGCCCCACCCCTTTCCGGCTCCGGGCGCGGCCGATCTTCAGAATGGCCCCGGCCTAGGGCGGCGTCCCGGCGCGCCACCTTGTAAGCCACCTTGCGGGCGGCGTGAGAGCCGTCTGATAACGTATCCAGATACGGGCGGCGACTTCGCGGGTTGACCTTTCGGGGGAATCCAGGGAGCTGCCGCCCCTGATCTTGCAGAAAAAGGGGGCGCAGGCCGCCCGCAGAGGAGAGCATGACCACCACGGAACTTCCCATCACCGCCCCCGCGCTGCTGCGGCCCGGCAGTCCCTACCCGCTGGGCGCGACCTGGGACGGCAAGGGCACCAATTTCGCGCTGTATTCCGAAAACGCCTCGGGCGTCGAGCTGTGCCTCTTCGACGAGGCAGGCCACGAGACCCGCCTCGCCCTGACCGAGCAGACCGCCTTCGTGTGGCACGGCTACCTGCCGGGCGTGGGGCCGGGCCAGCGCTACGGCTACCGCGTCCACGGCGAGTACGCGCCCGAGAAGGGCCTGCGCTTCAACCCCAACGTGGTGTTGCTCGACCCCTACGCCAAGGCGCTCGACGGCACCGAGCGCTTCGAGCACGGGGTCTTCGGCTACGTGCCGGGCGGCGACGACCTCACCATGCAGACGGCCGAGCAGCGCGGCGCGCCGCTGGGCATCGTGATCGACCCCCTCTTTAACTGGGTGGGCGACCAGAAGCCGAAGGTGCCCTTTCACCAGTCGGTGATCTACGAGGCGCACGTCAAGGGCCTGACCATGACCCACCCCGACGTGCCCGAGGCGCTGCGCGGCACCTACGCGGGCGTGGCGACCGAGCCGATCTTGCGCTACCTGCGCGAGCTGGGCATCACGGCGGTCGAGTTTCTGCCGGTGCATCAGCACCTCGACGACCCCTTCTTGCTGGACAAGGGCCTGACCAACTACTGGGGCTACTCGACGCTCAGCTTCTTCGCCCCCGACGTGCGCTACTCGGCGGCGGCGCGGCGCGGGGACCCGGCGGGCGCGGTGCCCGAGTTCAAGAACATGGTCCGGGCGCTGCACGACGCGGGCATCGAGGTCATCCTCGACGTGGTGTACAACCACACCGCCGAAGGCAACCATATGGGGCCGACCCTGAGCTTCAAGGGCATCGACAACCCCACCTACTACCGGCTGGTGGCCGACAACCCGCGCTTTTACTTCGACTACACCGGCACCGGCAACAGCCTGAACGTCCGGCACCCCCAGACCCTGCAACTGATCATGGACTCGCTGCGCTACTGGGTCACCGAGATGCACGTGGACGGCTTCCGCTTCGACCTCGCCTCGACGCTGGCGCGCGGGCTGCACGAGGTCGATCAGCTTTCGGGGTTTTTCACCATCATCCATCAGGACCCGGTGATCAGCCAGGTCAAGCTCATTGCCGAACCCTGGGACGTGGGCGAGGGGGGCTATCAGGTCGGCAACTTTCCGGTGAACTGGGCCGAGTGGAACGGCATCTACCGCGACGACATGCGCGCCTTCTGGAAGGGCGAGGGCGGGCTGGCGTCCGAGATCGGCTACCGCCTGACCGGGTCTTCGGACCTCTACCAGCGCGACGGGCGCAAGCCCTCGGCCTCGATCAACTTCGTGACCGCCCACGACGGCTTCACCCTGCGCGACTCGGTGACCTACGAACAGAAGCACAACGAGGCCAACGGCGAGGGCAACAAGGACGGCCACAACCACAACCTCACCTGGAACTGCGGGGTGGAGGGCGAGACCGACGACCCGGCGGTGAACGCCCTACGGGCGCAGCAGCAGCGCAACTTCCTGGCCACCCTGCTGCTGGGCCAGGGCACGCCGATGCTGCTCGGCGGCGACGAGATCGGGCGCACCCAGCGGGGCAACAACAACGCCTACTGCCAGGACAACCCCATCAGCTGGTACGACTGGGACAACATCGACGCCGACCTGCTGGCCTTTACCCGCAAGCTGATCCGGCTGCGCAAGGCGCACCCCGCGCTGCACCGCCGCAAGTTCTTCTCGGGGCGCACCATCCGGGGGGCGGACGTGCGTGACATCGTCTGGCTGCGCTACGACGGCCAGGAGATGAGCGACGCCGACTGGAACAACCCCCAGACCCAGTCGCTGGGCATGTTCCTCGACGGCGACGGCCTCGACGACGTGGACGCGGAGGGCCGCCCCCTCAGGGACGCCGACCTGCTGCTGCTGCTCTCGGCCTCGCACATCGACCTGCCCTTCCGCCTGCCCGACCTCGACGGCTGCGAGGTCTGGCAGCTGCTGCTCGACACCACCGACGACGGGGCGCACGAGCTGCGGCCCGCCGGGAGCGAGACCACCCTTAGGGCACGCAGCGTGAAGCTCTACCGCTGCGTGAGGGAGTGAGGCCCGGCCCTGGGCACCCGTGGCCCAGCCCGGACCGGCCGGGGGAGGAGGGGGGCGAGGCTGAAGTCCCCCTTGAAGCGCCCCTCATCCCACCTCACCGCGCGCCGCCTAGGCTGACCCGTTTTGCGGCAGACCCCGGCCCTGGGGGTGGGTCCTGCCGCCCGGAAGGAGCACCTGTGAACACCTCTCCCGAATTCGGCCCGGCGGCCGTCTCCTCTTCCGCGGCCGAGCAGCCCGCCTCCCCGGTGGCGGCCCAGCTTCCCGACCGCCCGGCCGCTCAAGGTCCGGACACTCAACGTCTGGGCGCCCAGCCTCTCCCCGGCGGCGGCACCCGCTTCCGGGTCTGGACGACCACCGCGCGGGAGGTCGGGGTGCGGGTGGACGGCGCGGCCCATCCCCTGACGCCGCTGGGAGGCGGCCTCTTCGAGGCGGTGCTGCCGGTGGAGGCCGGGGCGCGGTATTTCTTCTTGCTGGACGGCCAGCCCTGGCCCGACCCCTACGCCCTCTCCCTGCCGGACGGGGTCCACGGCGAGGCGGAGGTCGTGGACCTGCACGCCTACAGGTGGCAGCACACCGGGTGGCGCGGGCGGCCCCTGGCCGAATGCGTCTTTTACGAGCTGCACGTCGGCACCTTCACGCCGGAGGGGACCTACCGGGCGGCCCTGGAGAAACTGCCCGAGCTGGCGGCGCTGGGCGTCACGGCCATCGAACTGATGCCGCTGGCCGCCTTTCCCGGCACGCGCGGCTGGGGCTACGACGGGGTGGCCCTCTACGCCCCCCACGCGGGGTATGGCCGCCCGGAAGACCTGATGGCCTTTGTGGACGCCGCGCATGGGCTGGGGCTGGCGGTGCTGCTGGACGTGGTCTACAACCACTTCGGGCCGGACGGCAACTATCTGGGCGTGTACAGCCCGGAGTACTTCACGGCGCGTTTTCACACGCCCTGGGGAGCCGGGCTGGACTACGCCGAACCCCATATGCGGCGCCTGATCACCGGCAACGCCCGGATGTGGCTGCGCGACTACCGCTTCGACGGCCTGCGGCTGGACGCCACCCAGGAGATGCAGGACGACTCGCCCGTCCATATCCTGCGCGAGCTGGCGGACGAGGTCCACGCGCTGGGCGGCCGCCACCTGCTGATCGCCGAGGACTACCGCAACCGGCCGGACCTCGTGACCGATTTCCACCTCGACGGCCTGTGGGTGGACGACTTTCACCACGAGATGCGGGTGACGCTGACCGGGGACCGCGACGGCTACTACGCGCCTTTTCAGGGCGGGGCGGCGGCGCTGGCCCACGTGCTGAACCGGGGCTGGGTCTTCGAGGGCCAGGAGTGGCCGCTGGAGCGCGCCCCACGCGGCGCGCCCGCCGACGCCCTGGGGGCGCCCGCCTTCGTCTACTTCATCCAGAACCACGACCAGGTGGGCAACCGGGCGGTGGGTGACCGGGTGCATCACCTGGAGCGCGTGACCCCGGCGATGTTCCGGGGCGCGTCTACCCTGCTGCTCACGCTGCCCATGACCCCGCTGCTGTTTCAGGGCCAGGAATGGGCCGCGTCGGCTCCCTTTCCCTTTTTCAGCGACCACGCGGGCGACCTGGGCCGGGCGGTGAGCGAGGGCCGCCGCCGGGAATTCGGCCACTTCGACTCCTTCGCCGCCGGGGAGGTGCCCGATCCGCAGGCCGAGGCCACTTTCCGGCAGGCGAAACTCGACTGGGCCGAGCGCGGGGAGGGCGAACACGCGCGCACGCTCTCGCTGTACCGCGACCTGCTGCACCTGCGCCGGGAAGACCCGGTGCTGCAAGACCGCGAGCGCCGGAACCTCCAGGCCGGAAGCGAGGGGGGGAACGTGCTGTGGGTGCGCCGCGCGACCGGGGACGGCAGCGAGCGGGTGCTGCTGTGGAACCTGGGCCGGGAGGCGGTGGAGGCCGGGGCGCTTCCCCTTCCCTTTGCGCTCCCGCCGCGTGTGCTGCGGCACTCCGAAGGCCGTGAGGGCACGGCGCTGGGCTACGGCGAAGCGGTCCTGCTGGGGTCACAGGGATGACGGAAGTGCCTTCCCCCGCCGCGCCCCTCCCTCCCCATCTCCCCTCCTCCACCTACCGCCTGCAACTGCACGCGGGCTTCGACTTCGCCGCCGCCCGCCGCCTGCTTCCCTACCTCGCGCGGCTGGGCGTGACCGAGGTCTACCTCTCGCCGGTCTGGACCAGCACGCCGGGGTCCACGCACGGCTACGACGTGACCGACCACGCGCAGGTCAACCCGGCCCTGGGCGGCGAAGCGGGACTGCGGCGGCTCTCGGCGCGGGCGCGTGAGCTGGGACTGGGCCTGATTCTCGATTTCGTGCCCAACCACATGGGCATTCAGGGGGGGCACAACCCCTACTGGGAAGACGTGCTGACCCACGGGCAGGCCAGCCGCTACGCGCACTTTTTCGACATCTCCTGGCAGCCGCTCAAGCGGGCGCTGGAAAACAAGGTCTTGCTGCCGGTGCTGGGCGAGCAGTACGGGCGGGTACTGGAGCGCGGCGAGTTGGTGCTGCACCGCGAAGGCGGCACGTTTTTCCTGACCTACTGGGAGCGCCGGTTGCCCGTCTCGCCGCGCACGCTGGCCGGGCCGCTGACCGCGCTGGCGGCAGAACTGGTCGGCCTCCTGCCAGCCGCCGACCACGCCGAACTCGCTTCTGTCGCGCGGGCGGCGGCGAACCTGCCCGTCTCGACGAGTGCGGACCTGACCGACGAGGACCGCCTCGCGCGGGCGCAGGAGTCCGAGGTCATCACCCGGCGGCTGGGGACGCTGGCGGAGGCCTCGCGCCCGGTGCGGGCGGCGCTCGACCGCATGGTGACGGAGACGAACGCCGACCCCGCCCGCCTCGACGCCCTGATTCAGGACCAGAACTACCGGCTGGCCTCCTGGCGGGTGGCCGCCGAGCAGATCAACTACCGGCGCTTTTTCGACATCAACGACCTCGCGGCGCTGCGGATGGAAGACCCGCGCGTCTTCGACTGGGCGCACGCCAAACTCTTCGAGCTGATCGGGGACGGGGTGGTGACGGGCGTGCGGCTCGACCACACCGACGGCCTCTACGACCCCGCCGGGTACTTCCGGGCGCTCCAGCGCGGGGCCGCGCGGGCGCTGGGGCGCGAGTGGCGGGGGGAGGAGGGCGAAGCGCTGCCCCTCTACGTGGTGGCCGAGAAGATTCTGGAACCCGGCGAGGCCCTGCCTGGAGACTGGGCCATCCACGGCACGACCGGCTACGACTTTCTGGCGCAGCTCGGCGGCACCTTCGTGGAGGCCGGGCACGAGGAGGAGGTCACGGCGATCTACCGCCGCTTCACCGGAGACCGCGCGAGCTACGGCGAGCACCTCTACGCGGGCAAGCACCTGATTCAGCGCGTCTCGCTGCCCGGCGAGGTCAACGTGCTGGCCGAGCATTTGGAGCGGCTGGCGGAAGCCGACCTGAGGTTCCGCGACTTCACGCTCAGCCAGTTGCGCGAGGTGATTCGCGAAACCATCGCCTCCTTTCCGGTGTACCGCACCTACGTGCGCGAAGGCGGCTCGCGCGAGCCGGGCGACGACGCCAAGATCGAGCACGCGGTCCGCGAGGCCAAGGCGCACCGGGCGGCGGCGGGCCGCGACCTCGACCCCAGCCTCTTTGACTTTCTCTCGGCGGTGCTGCGGCTGGACGCGCCGGGCGAGGCCACCCGCGCCCGCTACGCCGACTTCGCGCTGAAGTTCCAGCAGCTCACCGGCCCGGTCACCGCCAAGGGCGCCGAGGACACCGCCTTTTACCGCTACGCGCGGCTGCTTTCCCTGAACGAGGTGGGGGGCGACCCGGCGCTGTTCGGCACGCCGCCCCGGGCCTTTCACGCGGCGGCCCGCGCCCGGCAGGCCCGCTGGCCCCATGCCATGCTCGCCGCCTCCACCCACGACACCAAACGCGGCGAGGACACGCGCGCGCGCATCAGCGTGCTTTCGGAGCTGCCGCAAACCTGGGCGGCCTACCTCAGCGGCTGGTCTCCCCTGATCCGCTCGCTCGAACAGGACCTGGACACCGGGCGCGCGCCCGCCGCGCTGGACACCTACACCCTGCTTCAGACGGTGCTGGGCGCCTACCCGCTGGACGGCCGTCTGGAGGACTTCGGGGAGCGCCTCAGCGCCTACTTGCTCAAGGCGGCCCGCGAGGCCAAGCTGCGCACCAGCTGGGCCGCCCCCGACGGCGAGTACGAGGCGGCGCTGGAGCACCTGGTACGCGGCCTGCTGGGCCACGAGCGTTTCCTGAGCAGCCTGGGTGAACTGCACGCGCGCATCTCGACCCACGGGGCGCAAAACGGCCTCTCGGCCACGCTGGTGCGCCTGACCGCGCCCGGCGTGCCCGACACCTACCAGGGCTGCGAGGGCTGGAACCAGAGCCTGGTGGACCCCGACAACCGCCGCCCGGTGGACTACCCGGCGCGCGCCCGTCTGCTGGCGCGCATCGAGAAACGCTGGCCCGTGGACGGCCCCGGGCTGGCCGCCGACCTGCTGGCGCGTTACCCGGACGGCGGCGTCAAGCTGCTGGTGACCTGGGCGGCCCTCCGGGCACGGCGGGCACACCCGGAGCTGTTTCGTCACGGCGGCTACCGCCCCATCGAGGCCGGAAAGTACCTGCTCGCCTTTGCCCGCGAGCACGCGGACGAGGTCGCCGTGACGGTCGCGCCGCGCCTCACGCTGACCCTGACCCGGGAAAAGGCGCCCTGGGCGTTGGGGGAGGTCTGGGGCAACCGCCAGCTCACCCTGCCGCGTCCCGGCAGCTACCGCAACGTGCTGACGGGCGAACGCCTGCGCGTGCGCGGCCAGAAGGTGCCCGTGGCGAAAGTGCTGGAGACGTTCCCGCTGGCGCTGCTGGTCAGGGAGTAGCGGTCAGGGGGACGGGGCACACCCGCGCGGGGGCACCTGCAAGTCCACGCGGGTCGCGCCCCGGAAGGTGACCACCGTTCCCCGCGCGAGCTGCCCGCTGACGCAGCCCGGCTTCAGGGCACGCGGCCCGACCCACACGCGGCCTCCCCGAAAACGGAGGCTGTACCTGACCGTCCGCCGCGCCGTCAGTGCCCCACTCACCCAGGAGGCGGTGAAAGAATGGGTGCCGCCCTGGTTTTTTTCCACCGAGAGCAGCGAACTGTAGCCGCTCCACCGGACGGCTGGGCCATTTGCGGGCGCGGCCAGCGCCGCCGGGCCGATCATCCCTGCGCCGACCAGACTCAGGGTGAGGAGGAAGGGAGGGAGGGGTCTCATGGGGGCCTCCGGAAACGGGAAGGGTGAGGGGCGGGGCCTTCAGCGTACCCCCAGCGGGGAAGAGCAGGCTCCAGATGGGCCGGAAACTTTTCACCCCCCCACCCCGTATCCTGAGGCGTATGCAACTGACTGCCACACGCACCGAAAATCTGGTTCGCACCTTCATGGCGCGGACGTACTCGTGGATGGCGGCGGGCCTGGCCCTGACCGCCGGAGTCGCCTACCTCACCGCGCAAAACGAGGGCCTGGCCTATCAGGTCATGAACCTGCGCTTGCCCCTGATCATCGCGCAGCTCGTGATCGTGTTCGCCCTCAGCGGGCTGGCGCAGCGGATGAACAGCGCCCTGGCCGGGACCCTCTTCATCGTCTACGCCGCCCTGACGGGGCTGACTTTCAGCGCGCTGCTGTTCGTCTACAGCCCCGCCGCCGTGACGGCCGCCTTCCTGACCACCGCCGGGACCTTCGCGGCGATGAGCGTGGTGGGCTACGTCATCAAGCGTGACCTCAGCGCGATGGGCCGCTTTTTCCTCTTCGCCCTGATCGGCCTCTTGATCGCCATGATCGTCAACCTGTTCGTGGCGAGCAGCGCCCTGACGCTGGGCATCAGCGTGGTCGGCGTGCTGCTGTTCGCGGGCCTGACCGCCTACGACACCCAGATGCTGCGCAACCTCGCGCTGAGCGGCGTGCAGGGCGAGATGGCCGAGCGCGCGGCGATCAATGGCGCCCTGGCGCTGTACCTCAACTTCATCAACATGTTCCTCTTTATCCTGCGCCTCTTCGGAATCGGCGGCGGCGGCGTGGGCGGCAGCGACGACTGAGCCGAGGCGCTCGCCACACAGAAGGCCCCAGCGAACGCCGGGGCCTTTTTCCTGTGCTGGCACCTGCTTTCTTACCGCACCCCGGTCAGCTTGGTCCAGTAGTAGTCGTACTTGCCCATCAATACCGGGTACGGCCCCTCCCCGATGGCCGGGAAGTGGCTTCCCCCGGCCAGGGTCACGGGCACGCGGCCCACATGCTCGGCGAGGTCGAGGTGCGCGGCCTGCGCGTTTCCGGCGAAGTTGCTGATGATCAAAAGGGTCTCGCCGTCGTGCTGGCGGGTGAAGGCGAGCACCGCCGGGTTGCCGGTCTCGATGAACGTCAGATCGCCGTGCGCGAAGACGGGATGGGCACGGCGCAGGTCGAGCTGGCGGGACATCCACTTCAGCAGGCTGCTGGGGTCGCGCTCCTGGCTGGTCACGTTGACGCGCTGGTAGCCGTAGACCGGGTCCTGGATGGGCGGGTAGAAGCACTGCTCGGGGGCAGCTGAGGAAAAGCCGCCGCTGACGCCCGCGCTCCACTGCATCGGCGTGCGGACGCCGTTGCGGTCGGCCAGGGTCAGGTTGTCGCCCATGCCGATCTCGTCGCCGTAATACAGGATCGGGCTGCCGGGCAGGGCGAACAGCACGGTGGTGAGCAGCTCGATGCGGCGGCGGTCGTTGTCGAGCAGCGGCGCGAGGCGGCGGCGAATCCCCACGTTGATCTTCATGCGGGTGTCGGGCGCGTAGGCCGCGTACATGAAGGCGCGTTCCTCGTCGGTGACCATCTCCAGCGTCAGCTCGTCGTGGTTGCGCAGGAAAGTCGCCCACTGCCCGAAAGAGGGGATGCCCGGCAGGCGGCCCATAATCTCGCGGATGGAGGTCGTGTCCTCGCGCTTCAGGCTCATAAAGAGCCGGGGCATCACCGGGAAGTTGAAGCACATGTGGAACTCGGGGTCGTGTTCGTGGCCGAAATACTCCACCACGTCTTCCGGCCACTGGTTGGCCTCCGCGAGCAGCAGGCGGCCGGGGTACTCGGTGTCCACCATCCGCCGCAGGCCCCGGAGGATGTCGTGCGTCTCGGGCAGGTTCTCGCAATTGGTGCCCTCGCGCTCGATCAGGTAGGGCACGGCGTCCACCCGGAAGCCGTCCACGCCCAAGTCCAGCCAGAAGCGCGCGGCGTTCAGCAGCTCCTCTTGCACCCGGGGATTGTCGAAGTTCAGGTCCGGCTGGTGCGAGAAGAAGCGGTGCCAGTAGTACTTGCCGCAGCTCTCGTCGAGGCTCCAGTTGCTGGTCTCGGTGTCGGTGAAGATGATGCGCGCTTCCGCGTACTCGCGGCCGGTTTCGCTCCAGACGTAGTAGTCGTGGTACTCGTTCGGGCTGCCGTCGG
This sequence comes from Deinococcus budaensis, assembly GCF_014201885.1. Taxonomy (NCBI): domain Bacteria; kingdom Thermotogati; phylum Deinococcota; class Deinococci; order Deinococcales; family Deinococcaceae; genus Deinococcus; species Deinococcus budaensis. The sequence goes on from NZ_JACHFN010000011.1 coordinate 40,028, forward strand.
GCAGGGTGGGGCCGCGCCGCGCCGCCTGGAACCAGGGGTGCTCCGCCGAGGTGTGGTTGGTGACCAGGTCACCGATCACGCGCAGGCCACGCGCGTGCGCCTCGCGCAGGAAGACCCGGAAGTCGTCCAGGGTGCCCAGGTCGGGGTGAATCTCGGTGTAGTCGGCCACGTCGTAGCCGTCGTCGCGCAGGGGGCTGGGGTAAAAGGGCAGCAGCCACAGGCAGTCCACGCCCAGGTCCTTGAGGTAGTCGAGCCGCCCGGTCAGCCCCGGAAAGTCCCCCTTGCCGTCGCCGTTGCCGTCGGCAAAGGTCCGCACGGACAGTTCGTAGAAGACGGCGCTCTTGTACCACTCGGGAGGGGGGGCAGCCTGGGTCATCGGCGCAGTGTAAAGCGCCGCTGGAAGCGCTGCCAGGGGGCTGGCCGGGGGTTCCCCGCTGGGCGGCCGCGCCGCCGACTGTGAGCCAGCCTGCCTCCTGAGCCGCCAGGAATTGATAAAGATAAATCAATATGACCACCCACCCGTCTCCGTCCCCCCGCCATGCCTCCCGCTGGCCGCGCCTCCTCTGCGCGGCCCTGCTGACCGGAGCGCTCGCCGCAGGCGCCCCGGCGCAAGCCGCCGCGCTGCCGGTGAGCGCCACGAACACCATCGTCGCGGATTTCGTGCGGGCGGTGGGCGGCAGCCGGGTCAGCGTGAACGTGATCGTGCCCGCCGGGGGCGACAGCCACAGCTTTCAGCCCACGACCAACGTGATCCGGCGCCTGGCGAGCAGCCGCGCCCTTTTTGCCAACGGGGCGGGGCTGGAACCCTGGCTGCCCAGGCTCAAGGCCGCCGCGCCGGGGGTGCCCGTCACCGAACTGACCAGGGGCCTGAAGCTCCATGAGGCTGGTCACGGCCACGAGGACGAGGCCCACGCGGGCAAGGAACACGGGGAAGCCGGGCATGGGGACCACGGCGAGTTCGATCCCCACGCCTGGTGGGACCCCACGCTGGCGGCCGGGTACGTGCGCAACGTGCAGGCGGCCCTGACCCGGCTCGACCCGGCGGGAAAGGCCAGCTACGCGAACAATGCCGCCGCGTATCTGCGGCAGCTCCAGGCCCTCGACGCCTACGCGAAAAAGCAATTTGCCAGCGTGCCTGCCGCGCGGCGCCGGGTCGTCACCAACCACGACAGCCTGGGGTACCTGGCCGGGCGCTACGGCCTGAGCATCGTGGGCACGGTCATTCCCGGCGGCGGCACCGAGCGCGAGCCGAGCGCCCGCGAACTCGCCGCGCTGGTGCAGGCGGTGAAAAAAAGCGGCGCCCGCGTGATCCTGACCGAGAACACCCTCAACGCCCGGCTGGCCCAGACCCTCGCGCGCGAGACGGGCGCGAAGATCGCCCCACCCCTCTACACCGACGCGCTGGGGCCGAAGGGCAGCGCGGGCGAGACCTTCCTGAAAGCCTTCCGGTACAACGTGGACACGGTGGTGCGGGTGCTGAGGTAGGGGGTGCCAGGCAGGCCACCTTGCCGCCCGCTCTCCGCTCTTGATTCCGCGCTCGCAATATCAGCACGGCGCGCGCTATGCTCGGCGGATGCTGGGTGTGGAGGGGCTGACGGTGCGCTACGGCGCGCACACGGCGCTGGAGGACGCGACGGTGCGCTTTGCGCCGGGCAGCTTCAGCGCGGTCATCGGGCCGAACGGGGCAGGCAAAAGCACGCTGCTCAAGACCGTGGTGGGCCTCAGCGCGCCCGCCGCCGGGCGGGTCACCTTCGGCCCCGGCATGGGGGCGCAAAGCGACGTGGCCTACGTGCCGCAGCAGCAGACGCTCGACTGGGGCTTTCCGGTCACGGTCTGGGACGTGGCGATGATGGGCCGCACCGGGCGGGTGGGCTGGCTGCGCTGGCCGGGGAGAGGCGACCGCGCGCAGGTCGCGGACGCGCTGCGCCAGACCGGGGTGTATGAGCTGCGCGGGCGGCATATCGGTGCCCTCAGCGGCGGCCAGCGCCAGCGGGTGCTGCTCGCGCGGATGCTGGCGCGCGACGCCCGGGTGCTGCTGCTCGACGAGCCGCTGACCGGCGTGGACGCCGCCACCCAGGAGCAACTGATGGAACTGCTGCGCGCCCAGGCCGACGCGGGCCGCGCCGTCGTGATGGTCACCCACGACCTGGAGCAGGCCAGCCGCTGGTGCGACCACCTCGTCCTGGTCAACCGCCGCGTCATCGCCGACGGCACCCCCGCCGAGGTCTATACGCCGCGCAACATCGAGGCCACCTTCAGCTCCAGCCACCTGGGCCACACCCACGCGGAGGCCTGATGCGCCGCCCCGCCTCTCTTTTCCCCCTCAACGCCGCAGGTCCCCGCTGATGGACTGGCTCACCGATCCGCTGCAATTCGACTTTTTCGTACGTGCCCTGGCCGCCGTGGTCCTGGTCAGCGTGCTGTGCGCCCTGGTGGGCGCCTGGGTGGTGCTGCGCGGCCTGAGCTATATCGGGGACGCGATGAGCCACGCGGTCTTTCCGGGCCTGGTGGGGGCCTTTCTGACCGGAGGCAACCTGCTGCTGGGCGCGCTGGTCGCCGCCGTGCTCACCGCGCTAGGGATCGGGGCGGTGGGGCAGCGCAGCGGGCTGAAGCAGGACAGCGCCATCGGCATCGTGTTCGTGGGCATGTTCGCGCTGGGCGTGGTGATGCTGTCGCGGGCGCCGACCTTCACGACCGACCTCGCGGGCTTTCTGATCGGCAATCCGCTGGGCGTCACGCCCGGCGACCTGTGGGGGGCGCTGGCGGTGACGCTGGTGGTGGGCGCGCTGCTGGCCGCCGTGCAAAAGGAACTGCTGCTCGCCTCTTTCGACCCCACCGAGGCCCGCGCCATCGGCCTGCCGGTGCGGCGGCTGGAGAGCCTGCTGCTGATCCTGATCGGGCTGGTCGTGGTCCTGACGGTGCAGCTGGTGGGCACGACACTCAGTGTCAGCCTGCTGATCACCTCCAGCGCCTCGGCCCGGCTGCTGGCCCGCAGCCTGCAAAAGATGGTCCTGCTGGCCGCCGGGTTGGGCATCCTGGGGGGGGTGACCGGGCTGTACCTCAGCTACTTTCTGGACACGGCGGCGGGCGCGACCATCGTGCTGGTCAATACGGCGATCTTCCTGCTGGCGCTGGGAGTGCGGCGCCGGGAGTCCTGACGGCCCCTCAGAAGACTTTCCTGCCCTTGCCCCTCCTTCCCCTGCACTGATCCCCTCAGCCCAAAGCCTCGTCCCGCCCTCTCCCGGCAGGACGGCTCGCCCGCAGGGGGTGTGGTGTGATGCTGCGTCTGAGTGGGGTCCCCCATGTGTTCGGGAACCGGACGGTGGTGGAAGAGGTAAGAGGTGGCCCTGGAAGTCGGCGCGGGCGAACGGCTCGGCCTGACCGGAGACAGCGGCAGCGGCGAGAGCGCGCTGCTGCGCCTGATGGCCGGCCCCGGCGCCCCCGACGCAAGCCGGGTCTGGGACGTGCGGGCGGGCCAGGTGACCGGGAGATCCAGCACCCACCGGTCTAGCCGATGCGGGCGCTCTTCTCCCGGTTGTGCCGGGCGCACAGCAGCTGCACGTTGTCGGGCGTCAGGCTGGTGCCCCCGCGTGCCCAGGGCAGGACGTGGTCGAACTGAAGGTCGTCGCGGGCGCCGCACTCCACGCAGCGGCCTCCATCCCGCTGCCACACGGCCAGCTTGACCCAGCCGGGAATCAGCCGGCGGCGCTCGGGGTGCAGGGCCACAGGCGGGGCACCCTCCTCCTCGCTGCCCACCGCCTTCAGCCGGAAAATGAAGACGTGCCGGGCGCCGTCCCACGCCTGCGCGGCGCCCATCAGGTGAAAGGTGCCGTTGTCGGCCCAGATGCCGGGACGCAATTTCTCGTAGACCCGCACCCGTTCGGGCGCACCCTCCCCGCGTTCGGCGGCGAGCGCCGCCTCGAAAAAAAGGCCATTCTGGGTGGGCTTGCCCCCTGGGGTACGCAGGGGCTGGTCAACGGTCTTGGGGTCGAGGCCTCCGGTGGTGTGGCGCGGCGCGTCGTGGCCCTCGTAGTGCAGCGCCGTGCCGTCCTCGCTGAGCTGGTCGCGGTAGGGGGCGCCCGGCTGCACCGACATCAACAGCACGCTGTGTCCACCGCGCACCCGGAAATTCATGCCGCGCTGGAGGGAGACGCCCTCGCGCAGGCACATCTCCAGATGACTCATCACGCGGGCGGGCATGGAAGCCACGCTACCAGGTCACGCCGGGCCAGCCCAACAAAAACCGCCCCGGTGGGGGGCGGCGGTGAGCGGAGCTGGGGGTCAGTAGAACTTCGTGATGCGCTCGACGGGGTGGCGGTGGTGCGGGAAGCCCTCCTCCGCGCGCTTGCCGATGGGCAGCATTCCGGCGAACTGCACGTGCTCGGGCAGCCCCAGGATCGCCCGCACCTTCGCGGGGTCGAAGCCCAGCATCGGCACGGTGTCGTAGCCCAGGCCCCGCGCGGCGACCATCAGAAAGCCGAAGGCGATGTTGGCCTGCGAGAGGCCCCACTGCCCACGCTGCGCCACGTCCTGCTGTCCGAAGACGCCGTCGAAGGTCTGGCGCTGGCCGCTGCGGCCCGCCTCGCCCATGCCGGGGTGCGCGGTCTCCTCGACAGTCTGGAGGGTGTCTTCCATGTCGCTGTACACCACGATCACGGCGGGAGCGTTCGTGACTTGGGCCTGGCCGTAGGCGGCCTCGCGCAGCTGCTCTCTCAGCTGCGGGTCCTGCACGACGGCAAAGCGCCAGGTCTGCGCGTTCCAGGCGCTCGGGGCCAGCGAGGCGAGGCGCAGGATCTCGCGCAGGTCGCCTTGGTCCACCGGCTCCTGCACGAACTTGCGGATGCTGCGGCGGGTCTCGATGGCCTCGGTGGCGGTCAACGGGCGGGTCAGGGTCGCGGTCATGACCAAAAGGTTATCCCCACCGCTTTGAAAAGTCAAGTGATGTGACTTGTGCCCTGATCTGCCGGGGCCGGGGGGTGTACAGTTGACCCATGAGCACCGCGCACCCAGGCTTCTGTCCGGTTTACCGGGCCATCGGCGTGTTGCAGGAAAAGTGGGTGCTGCACATCGTCCGCGCCCTGCTGGACGGCGAAAAGGGCTTCAACGAACTCGCGCGGGCGGTGGGCGGCTGCAACAGCGCCACGCTGACGCAGCGGCTGGAGCATCTGGAGCAGCTCACCCTCATCGCCAAGCGCACCGAGGACACCCAGGGCAAACTGGCCCGCAGCGTCTACAGCCTCACCCCGGCCGGACGCGAGTTGCAGGGCGTGATCAACGCCATCGACACCTGGGCGCGGGTACATCTGGACCGCAGCAGCGCCCAGGCGCCCGTGGAGCTGACCGGATGACCGCTTTCCTGATCTTCGTCGCCCTGCCCGTGGGGCTGATCGTGCTCTCACGTTTTGTCCGCCCGGACGAGCGTGACCCCCGCCACGGCGACGCGCTGGGGGCGAGCCTGGCCGCCGGGGGCCTGTTCGGCGGGCATGGCCTGACCCCCGACGAGCGCCCGGTCCCCGAGGACCCCGAACCCGTGCGCTTTCGCCTGGACTGAAGCTCTCAGAACAGCGCCCCGGCGTGCGACGCGATCAACAGCGCCGTGTCGGCCGGAGTGAGTTGCGCCGTGTCGAGCCGCAGGGCGCCGGGAGGTGGGGCCAGCGTGCCGGAAGTCGCCAGGACCTCGCGCAGCGCCTGCGGATCGCGCATCTTGGCCCGCTCGCGCCGCTCGGGCAGGGTCATGCGGCGAGCGAGTTCCTCTTCGTGGCACTCCAGCCAAACTGGGACGTACACGGCGTTCCGGTCCACAGCGACCGCCCGAATGCGCTCCGCCGAGGCGCGTCCACTCTCTCCCTCCGTGTGATATGCGGTAAAAATCTGGCTCACGTCGCGCGGAGCCAGCCGGGCGGCCTGCAACCCCAGCGCCCAGACCTGCGCCCCGAGCGCCTGAAGCTCGGGGGGAACCGGGCGCACGCCGTCCGCACCGTAAGGCCGGTACACCGCGTCCCGGAAGAGGTGGTTGTCCAGCAGCACGGCTCCAGTCCGCCGCGCGAGGTGCAGGCCCACCGTCCGCTTGCCGCTGCCCGGCGGCCCGGCGAGGTGGTACAGGAAGGCCATGGCCATGGCCGCCAGCTTAGCGGCCCGGGGACTTGTCCCCTACCCTATATGCGCCAGACAGCGGGCGCCCCCACCGCGAGGGGCAGGGGCGCTGACGGCTGAAAGCTGATGGCCTACTCCAGCACCGCCTCGTGGACGATCTCCACGTTGCCAGTCATGATCCGGCTCAGCGGGCACAGCCGGGCGGCCTGCTGCACATGCTCCTCGAAATCGGCCGGGTCGCTTCCCGTGACCTTGCCGCGCACGACGAGGCGCATGGTGCTGATCTTGAACCCGGGGCCGTCTTTGACCATCTCGCAGGTCGCGTCCGTCCTGAGGTTCTCGACGGTGTGGCCGTGGCCCGAGAGCAGCGCCGAAAGCTGCATGGTAAGGCAGCCCGCGTGGGCGGCGGCGAGCAGTTCTTCGGGGTTGGTGCCCACGCCCTGCTCGAAGCGGGTCTTGAAGGAGTACTGCGCGCCCTGCACGGTGCCCGACTCGGTGCTGACGGTGCCCTGGCCGCTGCGGAGGTCGCCCGCCCACTGGGCGCTGGCCTTGCGTGCGATGTCTGCCATGCGGGCAGTCTGCGCCCGGCGCGCGGCGCGGCGCGTTCAGCCTCTCTTCATCTGGGGCGGCGTCTGGACGGGGCGTTGCCGGGAGGAGGGCCGGACCTCCAGCCCAGGTGGCCTGACCACACGTCCGCTCGGGGGAAGAAGGCTGCCAGGAGCAGCGGCCCGGAGCCAGCCTCTGTGGGGCGCCGAAGTGAGGCGGAAGTTAGACTGCCCGCATGTCACCCTCACGCTGGGAGCCGTCTCCCTGGGAAACTGGGGCGCCCGTTCGGGGCTACGCCTGGGCCGCCGAGCGCCCGCGCGCCGCCGTGCTGCTCACCCACGGGTTCGGGGAGTACGCGGGCCGCTACGTGGAGCGCTACAGCGCCCTGATTCCCGCGCTGGTCGGGGCGGGCCTGAGCGTGTACGCCACCGACCTGCGGGGGCACGGCGCCTCGGACGGGCGACAGGCGGTCGTGGACGTGGCTGAACTCGTGGAGGATCACCTGCGCGCCCGCGAGACGCTGCGGCCCCAGGCGGTCCCTGTCTTCGCCTTCGGGCACTCGCTGGGCGGGTTGATCACGGCGGCCAGCGTGGCCCGTGACCCGCGCGGCCTGAGCGGCGTGATCCTCTCCAGTCCCGCGCTGCTGATCGGGGAGGGAGAACCCGCCTGGCTCAAGGCGTTGGCTCCCCTGATCGCGCGGGTCGCGCCCGCCGCTCAGGTCACGGCGCTGGACAGCGGCCACCTCTCGCGCCTGACGGACGAGGTGAGCGCCTACCGGGCCGACGCGGGCATCTACCAGGGCCGGGTGCCCGCCCGCACGGCGGCCTCGATGCTGCGCCTGAGCGGAGAGCTGTGGGCCAGGTACCCGCGCTGGACGCTGCCCACCCTGGTCCTGCACGGCAGCGCCGACCGCGTGACCGACCCCGCCGGCTCGCGCCGTTTCGTGGAAGCCATTCCCGCCGCCGACAAGACGCTGCATCTGGTCGGGGGCGGCTACCACGAACTCCTGAACGACGAGGAGCGCGAGCAGGTGCTGGGCCGGGTGCTGGCGTGGCTGGAGCGCCAGCTCCGGCAGGCTGAACCCGCCTGAACGGTCCATCACACGTCGCGGGCTAGCGTCTGCCCATGCCCAAAACCTTGCCGCTGCTGGCCCTGCTGTCCGCCGTCCTCGCCGCCTGCGGGGCCGCGCCCTCGGGAACGCCGCAGACCGTCGCCGCGCCCGGCGGCAGCCTGGGGGCGGCCCGCCCCGAGACCCGGCAGGCGACCCTGATCCTGGAAGACGGCAGCCGCCAGCTTGTCACCGGCTTCGTGAAAGACGGGATGCTGCTGCTCGAAGACGACATCCTGCTCGCGGACGACGTGAACGCGGTGGGCGCCCAGGGCACCTACGTGGTGGACACCCGCTACCGCTGGACGGGCCGGACCATTCCTTACACCTTTGCCAGCAACGTGCCCCAGGCGGTGCGCGACCGGGTGACGCAGGCCGCCGCCAACATCCGCGCGACCACCAACGTGGTCGTCACGCCGCGCACCACCCAGGCCAACTACGTGCAGATCAGCTACAACACCGGCACGACCTGCTCCAGCAGCCTGGGGATGGTGGGCGGGCGCCAGACGCTTTCCCTGGCCGACCGCTGCACGGTGGGCACGATCATGCACGAGTTCGGGCACGCGATGGGCCTCTTCCACGAGCAGACCCGGCCCGACCGCGACCAGTACGTGGCGATCCAGTGGAACAACATCCCCGCCGACTGGCAGAGCCAGTACCAGATCCGTCCCGGCAGCGCGGGCTACGGCGCCTACGACTTCGACTCGATCATGCACTACCCCGCCTACTTCGACGGCAAGCTGGCGATCAAGCCGCTGAGCAGCGCCGTGGACCTGAACCGCATGGGCCAGCGCAGCGGCTACAGCGGCACCGACGTGAGCACCATCAACGCGCTCTACCCGCGCTGAGGGCCACGACGAAGGAGCCTGGCCCCGTGAGGGCAGGCTCCTTTTCGCTGGGCGTTCAGCGTCAGGGCGTGACTTCGGCCAGCGGGCGCTGGGGCGTCTCCCCCACCGGCTCCGGCTCACGCTGGGCGCCGCCACCCCCATCCCGGATGTCGGGGTGAATGCCGAAGTCCTGGGCGATCAGGCGGGCCGTCATCTTGGCCGACATCATCACGCTGGGGGTGCCCGCGCCCGGCTGCACCCCGGCCCCGACGAGGTAGAGGTTGCGCACATCCTCCGAGCGGTTGTGGGGGCGGAAATACGCGCTCTGCACCAGGCGCGGCTCCGGCCCGAAGGCGTTGCCCAGGTACGAGTCGAGCGTGCCCTCGAAATAGTCGGGCGTGACGAACTCGCAGTGGGTCAGCCGGGCGCGCAGGTCGGGGATGTAGCCGCGCTCTTCCAGAAAAGCCAGCACGCGGTCGGTCAGCCCCGGCCCCTCGGTGTCCCAGTCCAGCCCCGCGCCCTTGTGGGGCACCGGAATCAGGGTGTAGGCCGCGTGGTGGCCGGGGGGCGCCAGACTGGGGTCGGTCAGGGTGGGAATGTGCAGGTACTGGCTGAAGTCCTTCGCCAGCGGCTGCCCACCGAAGATCTCGCGCAGCAGTTCCTCGTAGCGCGGCCCCAGGATGATGTTGTGGTGGCGCAGGTCCAGCGGGCGCGCGGGGTCGTCACGGAACCCGAAGTAGATCACCAGCAGGCTCATGCTCTGGCGGGCGGCCTTCACGCGCGGGTCACTGTTGACCAGCCGGGCGGCGCGGGGAAGGCGCTTCAGGTAGGTGTTCGCCCAGTCGCCGTTGCTCACCACGATGTCCGCGTGCCGTTCCTCACCGCCTTCAAGCCGCACGCCCCGCGCCACCCGCGCTCCCAGCGGCGCCCGGACCGGGCGGCCCCGGTCGTCACTGACCAGAATCTCGTCCACGCCGCGCCCATACTCGATGCGGCCGCCAAGTTCCTCGAACTTCTGCACGAAAGCGCGGACCAGCGCGCCCGTGCCCCCCATCGCGTAGTGGATGCCCCATGTCTTCTCGACGAAATGGATCATCGCGTAGATCGCGGGCACCGAGAGGGGATTGCCGCCCACCAGCAGCGTCTCGAAGGAGAAGACCTGCCGCAGCTTGGGGGACTCGAAATACTTGCTGGTAAACGAAAAGAGCGTCCGCACCGCGTCCAGCCGCAGCAGGTCGGGCACGACGCGCAGCATGGTGGGCACGTCCCCGAAGTGGGTGTAGCCCAGTTCCAGAAAGCCGCGCTCGAAGATCGCCTGCGCGTCCCGGTGAAAACGCTCGTAGCCCGCGAGGTCGCCGGGGGCCAGCTCGCTGATCTGACGGCGGGTCGAGTCGGGGTCGCCGTCGTAGTCGAAATAGGTCCTGTCGTCGAAATAGATGCGGTAGAAGGGCAAGATCGGCACCAGCCGCACGTAGTCGCGGGTGCGCGGGCCGCCGCTCTCGCCCTCACGCACACGCTCGCCGTGCAGGACGTGCTCGGGGTAGTCGGGCTGGTCCAGCGCCGCGCGGTCCCGCTCCAGCGCGAACAGCTCCTCGATGAAGTGCGGCACCGTGATCACGGTCGGCCCCATGTCGAAGACGTAGCCGTCCGGCGTGCGTTTCTGGTAGGCGCGGCCCCCAGGACCGTCCAGCCGTTCCAGGATGGTGGTGTCAAAACCCAGGCTCTGGAGGCGGATGCCCAGGCTCAGGCCCCCGAAGCCCGAGCCGATGATCAGGGCGGTTTTGCGGCGGCGAGGGGCGGGCGGGCGGGATGGGGACCGTGGGGAGGGACTGTCGGACATGGCGTTCCTCGGGAAAAGGGAGGGGGGGAGCGGGAGGGCCGCTGGGCAGCGGGACGGACCCCCCCGGCGGGGCGGGGCGAGATCGGCCGCTGTTCAGGCGGCTCGCAGGCCGGGGGGCAGCGCAGGGGACGTCACAGCTTGTAGGCGAGGGCGCCGCGCAGTTCCCACCAGGCGCGCGGCAACAGCAGCAGCTTGCGCGTGCCGCTGACATGCGCGCGGCGGCGGAAATTGTCGAAGTCCGCCCGGGCGAGGTCGTCGAGAATGCCCTCGTAGGAGCGGGCGGCGGCCTGCACGGCGAGGCGGGCGCTGCCATTGAGGCAGGGAATCCCGGCGCGGCCCTCGGCGTACCACGCGCGGGCCTGGGCCGAGAGGTGTTCCATCAGGGCGCGGTACTCGGGGGTGACCTGCCCGGCTTCCAGCGCGGCGCGGGTTACCCCGTACTCGCGCAGCAGGGTCTCGGGCAGGTACACCCGCCCGCGTTCGAGGTCCTCGCCCACGTCGCGCAGGATGTTGGTGAGCTGCATGGCCTGCCCCAGCATCAGCGCGCAGTGCAGGGTGCGCTCGCCGCCCCGGTAGCCGCTGATGGGCGCGATCATGAAGCCCACCACGCCCGCCACCCGGCGGCAGTACAGGGTCAGGTCGTCCATGTCGCGGTAGACCTGTCCGCGCAGGTCCATCTGGAGGCCCTGGTGCAGTTCCTCGAAAGCCGAGAGCGGGATCGGCCAACGGGCGGCGGCCCAGGCCAGCGCCACGTCGCCGGGATGGGCGGCAGGCTGGCCCCGGAAGGCGGCCTGAATGCGGGTCCACCACTCGGCCAGCCCCTCCTCGGCGGCGGCGCCGGTCCGTTCGTCCACAAGGTCGTCGCCGGTGCGGCAAGCGGCGTAGACCGCCCACACCGCCGCGCGCTCCTGGGCCGGAAAGAAGCGCGATCCCAGATAGAACGTCTGGCTGTGCCGCCGCGTCACGTCCCGGCAGTGCGCCACCGCCGACGGGGGCGGAGACGGAACCGGGGTTGGGGAGAGTTGGGTCACAGTCTGGCTCCTCTACCCGCGAGTGTATGCGCGGAACTGCTCGGGGAAGTCACGGTTTCTTACACATCGCTGACCAGGTGGCCCAGCTTACCAGAGGGGCAGACCCGCCCCGGGGTCCGGCTTGAGGTAACGCTCGAACACCACCGCGCCCACCCGCAGCCCCGAGGCGCGGGTCAGTCCGGGCAGCTGCCGCCCCACCCAGGCGGGATCGGGAAAGGTCAGCCCGCCCAGCGCTGGCTGCGAGAGCGCGGCCTGGAGCGGTCCCCCGGTGCGCCCCAGGTACATCAGCCACAGCTGCCCGCCGGGCCGCAGCAGCCGCTCGAGTTCGGCCAGCAGGCGGGCCGGGTCGCGCGTCTCGTTGAGGGTAGCGCCGACCGTGATGCCGCCGAAGCTCGCGCCGGGCAGGCCGCTGGCCTCCAGGTTGGCGAGGTACCAGTCGATGCCCGGCTGCCGCTCGCGCCGCCGGGCCGCCGCCAGCATAGGGGCGCTGAGGTCGGCGGCCAGGACCCGGCAGCCTGCCCGCGCGAGGACCCCCGCGTAAAAGCCGGTGCTGGTGCCCACGTCGAGCCAGAACTCGCCCGGCTGCGGCGAGCAGAGCGTCCGGAACAGCCGCGCTTCACGCTCCAGGCCGAACGCCTGACCCGAGAGCCGCGAGAGCGAGCGCGCCCGCCACGCCGGGTAAGCGGGCGGCGTCACCGGCCAGAGGTTGCTGCGCTGCGCCAGGGTGAGCGCCGGCTGCCGGTCACCGGCCAGGCCCCCCGCTGAGTTCAGGTTTTCTTGGCTCTGGCGCGGGGTGAGCATGGGGTTCATTATGCTGGGCAGGATTGGCCCCTGCCCTGCCGGGGCATGGCCCTTTGCCGGAGGACATATGCAAGAAGAACGCAAGAGCATGGGAGGCGCACTCGTCGAGGTGTTCGACGCGGCTGTGACGCTCGCCAAAACCGAAATCCGCGCGGTGGCGCAGCAGGTGGGCCGGGTCGCCAAGGTCAAGGGCATCGGCGCGGTGATGCTGCTGGGCGCGACCGGCCCGCTGATCATGGGGCTGGTCTTCTTGATTCTGGCCGTCTTCTACGGCCTGATGCGCCTGGGCCTGGGGGCCTGGGCCGCCGCCCTCTTGATCGCGCTGGTGAGCTTTGCCCTGACGGCCGCCCTGGTCCTGCTGGGCCTTAAGCGCCTCGGCGCCGAGGTGCCCCGCGACGACGCGGCCGGCGGCGGACGCCGGGGCGGCCCCATGACCGAAGACGAGCGGCTGGAGGCCGAGTACCAGGAAGAGCAGCGCCGCAAGCTGAGCGACGTGACCTACGCGGCGGCGCCCGGCACCGCCCCGACCTCCCGCCCGGCGGCGTCCCAGGGCGGCGCGGTGACCGGCAGCGCGGTCGTGGTGACCCCGGTGACGGGCGGCGCGGTGGCAGGCGGCGTGGGGGCGGGGACGACGGGGACGGGCGCACGCGGGACCGTTCCGGCGGCGCCCACCGGCAATTCGGCGCCCTCCACGCGGGTGTCGCCCGACACGGCAGCCAACATCGACAGCGCGGGTCCGGCCTACAGCGGCACGCGGGCGAGCGCGGCCTCGGTGGGCATGGGCGCCGACGTGGAACGCGGCACCGTGCGGCCCGGCCAGAGCACCTCGGGCTTTACCGCCGGGGGCGTGGGCGTGAACGCCAGCGACCAGGGGTCGGGCATCAAGACCACCCTGACTCGTCAGGAGGGCGTCTCCCAGGGCACCGAGCTGCGCGGCACCGACGCGGGAGAGGTGCGGCTCCCCGTCTACGAGGCGACCGAGAGCGGCGAACCGCAGGTGTACGGCAGCGGCCTGAACAAGAAGCTCGACGGCAGCGAGACCCACGACGCGGGCGCGGGCGGCCACGGCGGGCACACCCCGAAGCACGACCCCAACATCCAGCACCCGGTCGTCCTCAAGGACGCGCCCGGCATCGAAGTCAGCACCACCCCCACCTTCCGCGAGGACATGAAAAAGGAGGGCCAGTCGTGACCGGTCCGTCTCAGGGGCAGTACCGCGACGAACGCGAGGAGGCCCGCGCCCGTCTGAAAGCCAGCGTGGACGCCCTCACCGAGCGTGCCAGCCTTCAGGTGCAACTGCAAAAAGACCCCCTCAAGATGCTGGGCGGCGCCTCGGCCGTCGGCGCGCTGCTGGGCGTGGTCGTGGGGCGGCAGTTCCGGCGCAGCAAGAAGATCTACGTGGACGCGACCAGCCCGGTCAAGCAGCAGAAGGCGCTGATGAAGGCGCAGCAAAAGCAAAAGGGCGGAGGCGTGGGCGGCGCCCTGGTCGCCACCCTGGGAACCCTGGCCTTCAAGGCCCTCAACGACAAGGTGCTGACGCCCAAACTCGAGGAGATCGCCAACAACATGCTCGACCGCGCGGGCCAGCAGCCTGGGCAGTCCGGAGCGCCCCAGGGCGGCGCAGCCAGACCCCAGTCGCCCGCCGCCCGCCGCCCGGCCCCCAGCGGCGGGGGGGGCGCGGCCAGCTTCCTCAAACGTCCGGAGGGCGGCGCAGCCCAGACGGCCGGCACCCCGGCCAGCCCCCCAGCCTCTACGGCAGGCGCCCAGGCAGGCCAGATTCAGGGCTACGGCGAGCAGAGCCGTGATACCGCCGCGCCCAGCCACCCCGGCGAGCTGCCCACGCGCCCCAGCACGGTGGAGGCCAAGGCCCAGGGCACGCCCATCGCCCCCCAGGAAAAGGTCAATCCTAACCTGCGCTGACCGGCTTCCACCCCTGTTCACAGCCTGCCCGCAAAGGTGGGCTGTTTTTTGATACGGGCAAATCAAGTCTGCTAGCCTGCCCCCATGACGGCCACCCGCAGCACCCGCCAGCGCGACGTGATCGCCCGCGTCCTCGACGGCGCCGAGGGGCCTCTGGCGGTGGGCGACGTGCTGACGCGCGCGCAAAGTGACCTGCCGGGGCTGGGGGTGGCGACCGTGTACCGCACCCTCAAGCTGCTGACCGAACAGGGGCGCATTCACCCGGTGACCCTTGACGGCGAGACGCGGTATGAACCCAGCGGACGCGGTCACCACCACCATTTCTCGTGTACGGCGTGCGGACGGGTCTTCACGCTGCACACCTGCCCGGTCGCCCTGCCGCGCGGCACGGTGTACCCGGGCGGCTTCATCGTGGAAGCGCACGAGGTCACGCTCTACGGCCGCTGTCCGGCGTGCGCGGCGCCGCAGGCTTCCGGTCAGGGCGAAGGCCGCAGGGAAGGTTGACTGCCCCCCGCCTCGCGCTCAGGACGGCGAGGCCCCCGAGACGGTCAGGCCGTCAGACAGCACCACCCCTCCGCCCCCGAACTCAAGGAGGCTCCCCGCCCAGGTCAAGGGGTCAGCTTCGCCAGCAGACGGCGCAGCAGCTGGGCATTGACGCCCGCCTCCGCGTAGGGGTTGAGGTCGGGCGCGGCGGCGACGCGGCGGGCCAGGGCCAGACCGCCGGGCACCATGAACCCGTAGCGGTTCAGGGCGTGGTTGGGGGGACCGTCCGGGGCAGCGAAGCGGGCGCGGGCCAGCAGCAGGTCAGCCCGCTCTTCCAGGCTCGTCCTGGCCCGGTCGAGCATCCCGCGCTGCGAGACGGTCAGGGCCGCGCGCACCCCCTCGAGCGCGCGCCCCGCCGCCAGCGGCCCCAGCGTCGGCCGGGCAGCCAGGTCGCCCAGCATCTCCCGGAGTTCGGCCCGGGCGCCGGTGGCGGGGGCAAACGTGCCGCGCTCCAGCAGGTCGGCCAGCAGCCGCAGCGTGACCAGCAGGTCCAGGGTTGGCCGGGCCTGCCCGAGCTGGGCGGGCGTGTGGGCAGAGGGACGGGACAGCGGGGGCCGGGGCGGGTCGCTCATGCGGGGGGAGGAGGCCGCGCCTGCCAGGCCGAGGGTCAGGCAGGCGAGCAGCAGGGCGCGGGTCATGACCCAGCGTACCGGGCCAGGGTGACAACAGGCTGACACGCCTCGCAGAAGGTTGCGCTTGAAGGGGGCGAAAGAGAGGGAGCAGACGGCGGCGGCCCCTCCCACATTGGACAGGGCCATGGTCACGCCGAGCGCAAGCGAACCCCCTCAACACGTCGTGGAGGACGCCCCCTGCTTCACCCTGCGCCGCAGCTTGGCAGGTCAGGGTGATGGGTCTTCTGTCAAACACGCTATGGGCGGAGGAGCTGCCACAGCGCGCCGCTCCCCCGCTGCCCGTGTCCTGGCTCAGGGAGCCGTGCGCAGGCGCCGCTGCCGGGCCGTCTCCTCGGGCATGATCCAGGCGCCGGGTTTGGCGAGGTGGTCACGGCTGACGCGCGGCTTCTGGCCCGCCGTCTGGGTCGACAGGGTGCCCAGGCGCTCGTACCACTTGTAGGGCTGCACCTCGACGCCCGCCGCGAGGGCCGCGTCGAGGACCGCACGGTAGCCCTGGTGCCCCAGCCGGGCGGCTTCCAGGTAGTCGAGCGCGCTGTACCTCGCCTTAGCCTGCACGAACAGGCTGTCGGCGCTCTGGGCGGCGGCCGAGACGCCACCGGCCTTACCCGCGCGGCGGGTCAGTTCCAGGATCGCGTTGGCGTTGTTGAGGTACGCGGCCGTCAGGTAGCGGTACTGGCTGTCGAGGTTGAACTGCCCGAAGCCGCGCGACAGGTCGTTGTACGACATGATCGTGGCGCTCTGGTCGCCCGTATTCGTGAAGTAGAACTGGCCGTCCGGCCCGTAGGAGATGTCCTGCTCGCTGTCGTAGCCGTCGTGCGGGTGCGAGAGGCTGAGGTGGTGGCCGATCTCGTGGACGGTGGTGTCGGTAAAGCCGTACCCGAAGTCGATCAGGTCGGGCGTCAGGAAAGAGTACACGAAGCTCTGGGTGCCGGTCTCGCCGTCGTCATAGGCGATGCCCAGCAGGCCCGGCTGGGTGTTCTCGTTGTCGTTGAAGGCGTAGATCGGCAGCAGGTACTTGTTCGCCGCCGCCGACTTGTACTCCTCGCGCAGCTCGTTGAGGCTGTACTGAAACAGGCGCTCGCCGCTGAAGTCCGCGAAGTTGGGCGAGCAGATGTCGTCCAGTTCCACCGGGAAAAAGCACTTGTACACGTCGGCGAGGTCGCCGTCGAGGGCCGTCTGCTTGACGGTGGTGCTGAACTTGGCGAACGGCTGGAGGACCGAGACGCGCTCCTGCATCAGACCAACGTTCAGGAGCTTGGTGGGGTCGGCGGCCCCCTCACCCTGCTCGACATGGACGCTAAGTTCGATCTCCTCGGGCATCCGGGGCGGCGTCAGGGCCACCCGGTAGATCGGGCTGGGCGTGAACAGGAAGTTCAGCGCCGTGTAGCGCACCACCCGCGCGAGGTCGGGGCTGACCTTGCGGTACACGCCGTTGCTGGCCCGGCGGGTACCGTACTGCCAGATGGGCGGCATGCGGTAGTCCTCGATGCCGTCGCCGTTGAGGTCCGGGTAGGTCACGTCCCAGGCGTCCGTCCAGGGGTCGGGGTTGGCCGAGAGGTCGTAGAACCACACGCGCTGCGCGGGCGCACTCGCCCGGACGCTGCCGCCCCAGGCGATCAGGCGGCGGCTGGCGCGGTCTCCGAACTTCACGAAATCGGGGTCTGTGGGAAGGACATCGGTATCGGTCGCCCCGGCCCGGGTGTACGAATGGAATTTGAAGTCCGGGCGTCCGTACCAGTTCACCAGATAGACCGTGTACTCGCCGGGCTTGACCCCCACCCGCGCCACGTTGTCGGCCAGCCAGTTCTCGGTGAGGTTGCCGTCAATCTCGTAGTTCCCCGTGATCGGACGGTCGATCAGGGGCGAGGGCGTGGTGCAGGCATCGTCGGGGACCTGCACGTCCTTGCCGGTTTCGGGATCCTTGACCGTCTTGTACTGGCAGTTGAAGTACTTCTGGAAGACGGTGAGCGGCTTTTCCGTCCCGTTCGACCCGATGAACCTGAAAAAGTCGTCCTCGAACGCCTGGTCGGCGAAGACGTAGTTGTATTGATAGTCAAAGGCGTTGCCGGTGAACTCCTTGGAGCCGTAGGCGCTGGGAATCCGCGCGATGGTGTCGTATGACTTCGGCAGAATCTCGCTGAAGTCGCGGGTGTTCACGTCGCGCGCCGTGGCGACTTGCCCCGGCGAGGTCTGGCGGTAGCCCACGAAGACCACGTTGACCTTCAGCGCCGCGCGGATGGTGTCCTGCTCGCCGGGCTTGAGGGCCGACAGGCGCCCGAACTCCGTCGGGGTGCCGCCCGGCGGGGTGTGCGGCGCGGGACCCCCTCCACAGGCCGCCAGAAGGGAAAGGCTGAGGAGTGCGGTGGCGGCGGTGGTGCGTGGCTTCATGCTGCCTCCTGGGTCGCGCAAACCCGGTTGGGGTGTCTTGTCAGAAAAGTGTAAGGCTTCGGGAGGGGCAGGTGTGCCGCGCGTGAGGAGCGGCGCCGGGCCACACCCCGGCTTGACCCCTTCCGGGGCGCCGCGCTACGCTCTTTCCCAGCTCCCGCGTGGAGCGCACCCATATCCAGAGCGCCCGAGAGACCTGGCTCGTTGACGGCGCGGCAACCGGACCCCATCGCGTCACGGTGCCAAGGCCAGCCCGGCGCGGTGTCAACGATGACCGCCGCGCACGGGACCGATCAGGGAAGGTCACGCGGACGGTACAGCCCCGCCCCTTCTCGACATTCCGAGAGGGGGCGCCGCTTTTTTTTCAGGCGCGTCCCCACAGGCCAGACGAACTTTTTTTTCCTGTGAGGAGGGCCTTCCTGTGGCCGACCACCAGCACCTGCCCCAACCGTTCCACTTCGACACCCTTCAGGTTCACGCCGGGCAGCGCCCCGACCCCGCGACGGGCGCGCAGGCCGTGCCCATCTACGCGACGAACTCCTACGTGTTCGAGTCCCCCGAGCACGCCGCCGACCTGTTCGGGCTGCGGGCGTTCGGGAACATCTACAGCCGGATCCAGAACCCCACGACCGCCGTGCTGGAGGAGCGGGTGGCGGCGCTGGAGGGCGGCGTGGGCGCGCTGGCAGTGGCGAGCGGGCACGCGGCGCAGTTTCTGGCGATCACCAACGTGGCGCAGGCCGGAGACAACATCGTCTCGACGCCCAACCTGTACGGCGGCACGGTCAACCAGTTCCGGGTGACCCTGCGGCGGCTGGGAATCGAGGTGCGCTTCACCAGCAAGGACGAGCGCCCGGAGGAGTTCGCGGCCCTGATCGACGACCGCACCCGCGCGGTCTACCTGGAGACCATCGGCAACCCGGCGCTGAACATCCCCGATTTCGGGGCCATCGCGGCGGCCGCGCACGCGCGCGGGGTCGCGGTCTTCGTGGACAACACCTTCGGGGCGGGCGGGTACTACTGCCAGCCGCTGAAGCACGGCGCGGACGTGGTGCTGCACTCCGCGAGCAAGTGGATCGGCGGGCACGGCAACGGCATCGGCGGGATCATCGTGGACGGCGGCGCCTTTGACTGGGGCAACGGGCGCTATCCCCTGTTCACCGAACCCAGCCCGAGCTACCACGGCCTGAACTTCTGGGAGGCGTTCGGCCAGGGCAACGCGCTGGGGCTGCCCAACGTCGCCTTTGTCACCCGCGCCCGCACCGAGGGGCTGCGCGACCTGGGGCCGACGCTGGCGCCGCAGCAGGCGTGGCAGTTCCTGCAAGGGCTGGAGACCCTCTCGCTGCGCGGCGAGCGGCACGCGCAAAATGCTTTGAGCCTGGCCTCGTGGCTCAGCGCCCACCCCGACGTCTCGCGGGTGACCTACCCCGGCCTCTCCAACCACCCGCACTACGACCGGGCGCAGACGTACCTGCCGCGCGGGGCGGGCGCGGTGCTGACCTTCGAGCTGCGGGGCGGCCGGGCGGCGGGCGAGGCCTTCATCCGCTCGGTGCGGCTGGCGCAGCACGTCGCCAACGTGGGCGACACCCGCACGCTGGTGATTCACCCGGCGAGCACCACCCACTCGCAGCTCGACGAGCTGACGCAGGCGGCGGCGGGCGTGACGCCGGGGCTGGTGCGGGTCTCGGTGGGGATCGAGCATATCGGGGACCTGAAGGAAGACTTCGCGCAGGCGCTGGCGACGGCCCTGGTGGGCGCGGAGGGGGCGTGACCGCCGTGACGGCCCGGCCCGCCCCGGCGCCCCTGCCCCCACAGACGCAGGGGTGGCCCCAGCCCCAGACCGCGCGCCTCTTCCGCGACTCGCCCCTGCTGCTGGACGGCGGGCAGGCCGTCACGGACCTGCGGGTGGCCTACCACACCTACGGCACGCCGCAGGAGCACGCGGTGCTGGTGCTGCACGCGCTGACGGGAACCAGCGCCCTGCACGAGTGGTGGCCGGACTTCCTGGGCGAGGGGCGCCCGTTCGATCCCGCGCGCGACTTTATCGTCTGCGCGAACGTGCTGGGCGGCTGCGCGGGCAGCAGCGGCCCGGCGGAGCTGCCGCAACTGAACGGCGAGGACGCGCCCCTGACCCTGCCCGACCTCGCGCGGGTGGGCCGGGCGCTGCTGGAGCAGCTCGGCGTGCGGCGGGTGACGGTCGTGGGCGCCAGCATGGGCGGAATGCTGGCCTACGCCTGGCTGCTGGAGTGCCCCGATCTGGTGGACCGGGCGGTGATCGTCGGCGCCCCGGCCCGCCACTCGCCCTGGGCCATCGGGCTGAACACGGCGGCGCGCAGCGCGATCCGCGCGGCGCCCGGCGGCGAGGGCCTCAAGGTCGCCCGGCAGCTCGCCATGCTCAGCTACCGCAGCCCCGAGAGCTTCGCGCGGACCCAGCCCGGCTGGGGCGCCCGGCGGCCCGGCGTGCCTGCCATCACGACCTACCTGGAGCACCAGGGCGAGAAGCTGGCCTCCCGCTTCTGCGAGCGCTCCTACCTGGCGCTGACCGCCGCGATGGACCGCTTTCAGCCGGGCGACGCCGAACTGCGCGGCATCCGGGTGCCGGTGCTGGTGGTGGGCATCTCCAGCGACGTGCTGTATCCGGCCAGCGAGGTCGGGGCTTACGCCGCCCTGCTGCCCCGGGGACAGTACCGCGAGTTGGAGAGCGTCCACGGCCACGACGCCTTCCTGATCGATTCGCAGGCGCTGCCGGAGTGGGTGGACGGATTTCTGCATCCCTGAAGCGGGCGGGGCAGGCTGTGGGGTGAGCTGGAGCCGCTCCACGGCCTTTTTCTTGGCACCTTTCTTGGCAACGTGCTTTCTTGGCACCTTTCTTGGCAACGTGCGGCGGCGGCGCAGGGGTGTCCGCCCGGCAAGTCCCTCGCCTCCCCGTGAGCGAGTCTCGCGGTCTGGCTGAAGCTGTCTTCAAGGTTCTCACACGGCTCCTCCACGCTTCAGGGGAATGCTGGCGGCACTCCGCCCCCCGCCTGCCTTCCGTCCATGCCTGTTCGCCTGGAGCCAGCCTGATGACCGTGTCCATGTTCTTTCAACTGATCGAAGGAGCCGGGCTGCTGCTGCTGGCTCTTTATCTTGGGTACTCGCTGTGCGCGCTGCTGGCGCGGCCCGGACGGCCCGCCGAGCGGGAGGCGCCGCTGGCCCTGACCTTCCTGATTCCGGCGCTGAACGAGGCGCAGGTGATCGCGGCGACCCTGCACAACCTGCGGGCGGCCGATCCCGGTGCCCGGCTGGTGGTCATCGACGACGGCAGCGACGACGACACGGCGGGGCAGGTGGCGGCGCTGGCAGCGCAGGACCCGGGCGTCTTGCTTTTGCGCCGCTGCCTGCCCGAGGCCCGCAGCGGCAAGGGCGAGGCGCTCAACTGGGGGGTGCGGGAGCTGCTGCGGCGCGGGCTGCTGCCGCCCACGCCGCTGGACGAGCAGGTGCTGGTCGTCTTCGACGCGGACGGGCGGCTCGACCCCGGCCTGCTGGCCGAGGCGCGGCGGGCCTTTGCCGACCCCGACGTGATCGCCGCGCAGGCCCGCATCCGGGTGCGGCAGGGCGCGGCGCGGGAGGCCGGGTGGCGCGGTCTGCTGGGCAAACTGCTGCTGCTGCAACAGGACCTGGAGTTCTACGTGGTGCGCCATATCCAGCTGCTGCGCCAGCGGGTGCAGACGGTCGGGCTGGGAGGCAACGGGCAGTTCATGCGCCTGAGTTACCTCGCCGCGCAGCTGGACGCCGGGCGCGCCCCCTGGCCCCCGGTGCTGCTGGAGGACTTCGCCAGCGGGCTGGAGGTACGGCTGTCCAGCCCCCGGCACCGCCTGGTGTTTCTGGAATCGGGGGTCAGCCAGCAGGGCCTCACCGACCTGCGGCGCTTTCTGCGCCAGCGGGCGCGCTGGACGCACGGCAACCTGCAATGCGCGCCCGCGCTGGGCCGGGTCTGGCGCGCGCCGATGCGGCTGGGGGCGCGGCTGGACCTCACCTACTTTCTGGCGCAGCCGTGGCTGAACCTCGTCACGCTGGCGCTGGGGCTGTATTACCCGGCGCGGGCCGTGCAGCGGCTGCTGGCAGGCGAGGTGAACTGGGCGCTCACGCTGACGCTGCTGGCGCTCAACCTCTGCCTGCCGCTGGCCTGGGTGCTGCTCTACAGCCGCGAGAACGGCCTGACGCCCCGCCGGGCGGCCTTTGCCGCCGTGGGGATGCCGGTGTATATGCTGATCATGATGCTGAGCGTGCCGCTGGCCTTTCACAACTTCCTGCGCGGCCAGCACAGCTGGGCCAAGACCCTGCGCCATGCCGAGGCCTGACGCGGGCACGGCACCGGGCGGGGTGGCCGCGCCGCATCCCAGGCGCCATAGTGAGGCCCAGAAGCGGGCACATCCCGCCTGCCGAGGTAAGCCTTGACGAACTTTTTCACCGTACTGGACGCACTTGGTCTCGCTCTCTTGTGCTTTTACAGCCTTCAGATGCTGCTGGCAGCGCTGCTGCCCCGGCCCCGCCGCCCGCACGCCGCCGACCCGGACGTGCGCTTTACCTTTCTGATTCCGGCGCTCAACGAGGCGCAGGTGATCGCGGCGACGGTGCGAAACCTGCGCCTCGTCTCGCCGGATGGCCGGGTGGCCGTGATCGACGACGGCAGCGACGACGAGACGGCGGCGCAGGTGCAGGCGCTGGCCGCCTCGGACCCCGGCGTGCTGCTGCTGCGCCGCCGCTTTCCGGACGCCCGCCAGGGCAAGGGCCGGGCGCTGAACTGGGCGGTCACCCGGCTGCTGCGGGACCTGCGCGCCGGGGGAGCCGACCTGCGGCGCGAGGTCTTCGCGGTGATCGACGCCGACGGGCGCATCGGGCCGGAATTGCTCGACGAAGCCCGGCATGCCCTGGGCGACCCGCAGGTGATGGGCGCGCAGGCCCGGGTGCGGATTCGCCAGTCGGTCGGTCGCCTGCGGCCGGGCAACGTGATCGGGCGGATGCTGGAGCAGCAGCAGGACGTGGAATTCTTCATCACCCGCCACCTTCAGGGGCTGCGCTCGCGCTGGCACACCGCCGCGCTGTGCGGCAACGGGCAGTTCATGCGGGCCAGCTACGTGGCCGAGCAGCTGGGGCGGGGCGTGGACCCCTGGCCCGACGTGTTGCTGGAGGACTTCGCCAGCGGCCTGGAAATCCGGCTGGCGCAGCCGGGGCACCGCCTCGCCTTTTTGGAACGCGCGGTTACCCAGCAGGGCCTGCCCGACCTGCGGCGCTTCTCGCGCCAGCGCGCCCGCTGGACCCAGGGCACCCTGCAATGCCTGCCGTACCTGGGGCGGCTGTGGACCACCCGCGTGCCGCTGCTGGCGCGGCTGGATTTCAGCTACTTCATCCTCAGCCCCTGGCTGAACGTGGTGCTGGTGCTGACGCTGCTGACCCAGCCGCTGCGCTGGGCGACCGGAACGCACGGCCTGCTGCTGGAACCGGCAGTCGGCCTGGGCCTCAGCCTGCTGAACGCTGGGCTACAGCTCAACTGGCTGGTGCGCTACCAGCTCGAAAACCGCATGAGCCTGGGCCGGGTGCTGTTCACCGCCGCCAGTTTTCCGGTGTACGGCTTCGCGCTGTTCCTGAGCCTGCCGCTCGCCTTCAAAAACCACTTCAGCGGTCGCCGCACCTGGGACAAGTCCGCCCGCCACGCCGAGGGGGGAAGTCCCCTGGCCCCCGAAGTGCCCCTGCCGCCCCCCCCCCGGCCCGAAGCGCAGTACATGTCGGGCACGTCGGGCGACTGAGCCACAGGCACCGAAAGCAGGAGCGGCACCGGGAAGAGGCCTGGTGCCGCTTTGCCGCTGCGCCCCACCGCCTATTCCACCGCCTCGCCGCGCTGGAGCCGCACCGCCCGGACCAGATTCTGGTACATCAGGGCGCTGGTGAGGGGGCCGACGCCGCCCGGTACCGGCGTCTGCGCGTGGACGGGAAGACCGGGCAGCGCGTCTCCCACAACGCCCTCGCCTCCCTCCGGGACGTTGATGCCCGCGTCGATCACGACGTGGCGGGCGTGGACGTGCTCAGGTCCCAACAGGCCCGGGTGGCCCACGGCCACGACCACCGCGTCCTGGGGGGCCAGCACCCCGGCGAGGTCACGGGTGTGCTCGTTGCAGAGCGTCACGGTCACGCCCCGGTTGTTCAGCATGAAGGTCAGGGGCCGCCCCACCGTGCGCCCCGGCCCGATCACGGCCACCCGCACGCCGCGCAGGTCGTCGCCCAGCACCTGCCGCAGCAAAAAGCGCACGCTGCGGGGCGTGGGGGGCAACAGCGCCTCGGCCTCCCGGCCCGCCGCGATCAAAGCCAGGTTGGCGGGCGTCAGGCCCTCCACGTCCTTGCGGGGCGCCACGCACAGCAGCGCGGCGTCGGCGTCCAGGCCCGGCGCGAGCGGCAGTTCCAGCACGGTGCCGTGAACGCCGGGGTCTTCCGACAGGTCGCGCAAGGCCGCGTGCAGCGCCTGCTGGGTGGCCTTCGGCCCCAGGTCGCGCACGCTGAAGCGCACGCCCAGCCGCTCGGCCTGGCGCGCCTTGCTGTGAACGTAGACGCGGGAGGCTTCGTCGTCCGAGGCGAGCACGCTGACCAGATGGGGCGCGAAGTCCCACCCCTTCAGCGCCGCCCGCACCCCTCGCGTGACCTCCGCCGCGAGCGGTTTGCCGAGCAGCTCGCGCGGGGCGGCCCGGTCCTCTTCCCGTCTCCCCTCCTGGGCCGCCATCTCAGTGCCGGAAGTGCCGCGAGCCGGTGAAGACCATGCTCAGGCCGAGTTCGTCCGCCGCCGCGATCACCTCGGGGTCGCGTTTGGCGCCGCCGGGTTGAAGCACCGCCGTCACGCCCGCGCCCGCCGCGAGCCGCACCACGTCGTCGAAGGGGAAAAAGGCCTCGGAGGCGAGCACGGCCCCGTGTGCCCGCTCGCCCGCGTTCGCCACCGAGCGCTCGGCGGCCCAGATGCGGCTGACCGCCCCCGCGCCCACGCCGACCGTGACGCCCGCGCGGGCCAGCACGACCGCGTTGCTGCGCGCGTGCTTGACGACCGCCCAGGCAAAGCGCAGGTCGGCCCATTCGGCCTCGGTGGGCTGCCGGGAGGTCACCCCCTCGGGGCAGAGGTCGGCCCAGGTGCGGGTGTCGCGGCGCTGCGCGGCGAACCCCCCCGCGAGGGGCCGCAGGTCGAGCGTGCCGGGCCGCGCACCTGCGGCGGCGACGAGCACCCGCAGGTCGGGCTTTTTCGCGGCGAA
Source organism: Deinococcus budaensis (assembly GCF_014201885.1). Classification (NCBI taxonomy): domain Bacteria; kingdom Thermotogati; phylum Deinococcota; class Deinococci; order Deinococcales; family Deinococcaceae; genus Deinococcus; species Deinococcus budaensis. The sequence continues at coordinate 65,019 of NZ_JACHFN010000011.1, forward strand.
CCACGCGGCGGCTTCGGGGGTCACCTCGGGCGCGATCAGCACCTCCAGAAAGGTGCCGCGCGTCGCCTGGGCTGCCTCCAGGTCCACCGGGCGCGTCACCGCGACCACGCCGCCGAACACGCTGAGGGAGTCGGCGTCGCGCGCCCGCTCCCAGGCCGCCGCCACTGTGTCCGCCACCGCCACGCCGCAGGGGTTGGCGTGCTTGACGGCCACGCACACCGCGCCCTGTTCCTGCCCGGCCAGCTCCTGCGCCAGCGCCCAGGCCGCGTCCGCGTCGGCGTAGTTGTTGAAGCTCATGGGCTTTCCGGCGACCACCCGGGCGTCCAGCACCGGCCCGCGCTCCGCGCCCAGGCGGTACACCGCGCCCGGCTGGTGCGGGTTCTCGCCGTAGCGCACCTCGGCCACGCGGGACAGCGGGAGGGTCAGGGCGGCGGGCAGCGCGCTCCCTCCCGCCCCGCCCTCCAGGTAGGCGCTGATCGCCGCGTCGTAGGCGCTGGTGTGGCGGTAGGCCTTGGCCGCGAGGCGGCGGCGCTCGGCGGGGGACACCTCGCCCTCCAGCGCCAGCGGGTAGTCGGCGGGGTCCACGAGCACCAGCACGCCCGCGTGGTTCTTGGCGGCGGCGCGGATCATCGCCGGGCCGCCGATGTCGATGTTCTCCACCGCTTCTTCCAGGGTGGCCCCGCGCGCCACCGTCTCGCGGAAGGGGTAGAGGTTCACGCACACCAGATCGATGGTGCCCAGCCCATGCGCGGCGAGTTCGGCCAGGTGGCCCTCCTCGCGCCGCGCCAGGATGCCGCCGTGGACCGCCGGGTGCAGGGTCTTGACCCGCCCGTCCAGAATCTCGGGAAAGCCGGTCACGTCGCTTACCGCCGTCGCCGGAATGCCCGCCGCGCGCAGAGCGGCCAGTGTGCCGCCCGTGCTGAGAAGCTCCCAGCCGCGCGCCGCGAGGTCCCGCGCAAAAGCCTCGATGCCCGTCTTGTCGCTGACCGAGATCAGCGCCCGCCTGCTCACTCCTGCCTCTTGCTGCGTCATGCCTGCCGCCTCCTGCCCTTTCAGAAGAAGCGGACGCCCCCAGCCACGGTGGCAGGGGCGTCCGACCCAGGCGCGCGATCCAGTCTTGAAATGCGGGAAGCTTCCCCGTGGTGGCCCACGTTCAGCGCCAGTCGCCCCCCGCCGCAGAAGTCAGGATACAGGTTCAGGGAGCGGCGGCCACCGCCTCGACCTCGATCAGCAGCTCGGGGCGCACCAGGGCCGCGACCTGCACTGCGCTGCTCGCCGGAGGAGCGGCCACCTTCACGAACTCGTCCCGGACGGCGCGCATCTCGGGCAGGTGCGCGAAGTCGGTCAGAAAAAAGGTCAGCTTGACGACGTGGTCAAAGGTGCAGCCGACCTCCGCCAGGGCCAGCTCGATGTTTCGGAACACCTGCCGGGCCTGCGCCGCGAAATCGCCCGCCCCGACGACCTCCCCCTGGGCGTCCAGGGCGATCTGCCCGGACAGGTAGAGGGTGCGCCCTCCCCGGACTTCCGCGAGGTGGGAATACCCCGGCGCGTGGCCCAGGGCAGGAACGTTGACGAGGCGGATCTGGGGAGAATCGCTCATCCTTCCCGGCCTTCAGTTGCTGTTGCCCGAGCCGTCCGGGTTCCCGGCGCCGGGGGGCGTCTCGTGCGTGAGGGTGAGGGCGCCCGCTTCGGAATCGCTGCCGATCACCGACCGCAGTTCCTCCAGCACGGCGCGCTCCTTGTCGCTGACCTGCTCGCCGCCGATGCCCAGGAAGCCGCCCTCCTTGGCGGCCTGGGCGGTGCGCTCGGCCACGGTCAGCAGCAGGCGGCGGTAGGCCGCGAGGTCCTCGGGGCCGGCCTTGCTGCCCACCAGCCACACGACCTGCCGCACGGCCTCGACGCTGCGGGCGCGGGCCTCGTCCATGGTGCGGGCGCGTTCCTCCTGGGGGCGGTCCTGGGCGCTGGGGGGCGTGCCCATCAGGTCGGCGGCCATCGCTTCGAGCAGCGGCGTGCGGCCGGCGGCCGCCATCTGGTCGCGGATGGCTCCCGCGATGGCCTGCGCCTCCGCGACCAGCCCGGTCAGGCCGCTGGGGCTGGCCGCCACCACCGCGGCGCCGACCCGGCCGGGGCCGGTCATGATCTGGAACCACTCGTCAGGCGTGAACTTGTCCTTGAGGCTCATGGGGTCACCTTAAGCGGGGAGGGTGCAGCGCGGCCTTGGGCGAGCCTTTAGCCGGGGACGCGCCCCGCCGCCCCAGCCCGTGTGCCCAGCTGAGCCATCAGGCTTTTTTTAGTCTTCCGGCCCGGCGGGCCGCTCGCCCCTACCCTGAAGGCATGGACGAGATCAGGGTCGGGTCGTGGGCCGAACTGCACGAGGTGCTGTACGCGGACACCTGGAACCCGCAGCTGCGGCGTTTCCGGGCGCCCTTCGTCTTCCGGGGGCAGGGGCAGGCGGGGGCCAAGCTGACGACCTCGCTGCAGCGCCAGGGGGGCGACACCCGGGCGACCGAGCGGCATCTGGTGCGGAACTTTCGCAAGTACGCCCACCGCAGCGGCGTCGACCGCGACCTGCCGTGGTACTGGCTGGCGGTAGGGCAGCACCACGGATTGCCGACCCGGCTGCTCGACTGGACCTCCTCGCCGCTGGTGGCGATGCACTTCGCCACCGCCGAAGAGGAGCTGTACGGCGAGGACGGCGTGATCTGGATGACCGACTTCACCCGCACCAACGCGGCCCTGCCGGCCCCGCTGCGCAGCCTGCTGGAGGCGGAGGGCGCCGACATCTTCACGGTGGACCTGCTGACCGCCTACTCGCGCGGGCGCCAGAGCGCCGCCGAGGACGGCTCACCCCTGCCTGACCCCGCCACCTTCGACCTGGGCTGGCTCGAGGACCTGGAGCGCGAGACGAAGCAGCCTTTCTTGCTCTTTCTCGAACCGCCCTCGCTGGACGAGCGGATCGTGCAGCAGGCGGCCCTCTTCTCGCTGCTGTCCAACCCCGACGCGGCGCTCGACGACTGGCTGGCCGGACAGCCCGGCAGCGCCCGCAAGGTGACCCTCCCCGCCGGGCTGAAGTGGGAGATCCGCGACAAGCTCGACCAGTCCAACATCACCGAGCGGACCCTCTTTCCCGGCCTGGGGGGCCTCAGCCAGTCGCTGCGGCGCTACTACCGGGTGCGCGGGGGCACGCCCGAGGGAGCGCGGGACTCCCTGGAAGAGCAGAGAGACGCGCTGGAGCGCCGCTCGTGAAGGAGGCAGGGGGCCTGAGGGGGCCAGTCTGAGGGAGTCGGCCGCCTGTTAACGGCCGCGCCCCTCAGTACATGTGGAACCCCTCCAGCCCGGTCGCCTCGCTGTACTGGGTCTGCACGTCGTCCACGCGGGCGTGGGGCGGGCCGCGCCGCAGCCAGTGCAGCAACCGGGCCAGGGCTTCTTCCGGCCCCTCGGCCACGACCTCCACCCGGCCGTCGAGCATGTTCTCGGCGCTGCCACTCAGGCCCAGGTCGCGGGCGTATCTCTGCACGTAGCGGCGGTAGCCGACCCCCTGCACGGTGCCGGAAACGAGAGCGGTCAGGCGCATGGGGGGCATGGTAGCGGAGCAGGCAGGCGCGCAACCGGAAGCGGCGTTCCTGACGCCGGGGTGAGGGATCGGGGAGAGGGCCTCACCCGGCAGCGCTTAGAATGCCCGGGTGACCGCCCGCCCCGTCCCCAGCGCCTTTTTCCTGCCCCTGCTCCCGGTCCGCGCGTGACTGGCGCGCCGCGTCCCGCTGCCCCCCCCAGCGCCCCGGCCCGCCCCGCCCGGCGGCGCTGGCCCTGGCTGCTGCTGGGGCTGGCCGCGCTGCTGGGCCTGGCCGGGTGGTTCTCGCCCCGGCTGCTGGGCCAGTGGGCCTTGGAGCAGGTCAGCGGCGAGCAGACGCAAGTCACGGCGGACGGTGTGAACGGGCGGCTGTGGTCGCCGGAGCTGCGCGGCGCGCGGGTGCGGCTGCCGGGGGTCAGCGGCACGGCGGGGCGGGCCAGCGTGCGGGTCGCGGGCGTGGACCTGGCGAGCAAGACGGTGCGCCTGAACGTGGCGGTCGAGGACGCGGCGGTGAACCTGCGCCTGGGGGACCTCGTCTCGGGCGGCGGCGGCCAGCAGGGCGCCCCGGCGGGCAGCGGCTGGAAGGTCGCGCTGGGCGAACTGGACGTGCAGCGCTCGCGGGTCAGCGTGGACGGCTCGGGCCTCAACGTGCCCGACGGACGCTTTCAGGTCACGCCGGGCGAAGGCGGTGCGCTGGCGGTGCGCGGCCGGACCCGGGACGGCGAGCTGAACGCCGACGTGACCGTGGAGCAGGTCCCGGCCGGGAACCGCTACCTGCTCGACCTCGACGCGGACGCGCGGGTGCTCAACCACTACTGGCCGGGGGTGACGGGCGGGCGCATCACCGGGCGCTACGTGCTGGGAGACGGGCCGGTGCGCGGCGACCTGCGGCTGCGTCAGGGCAGCCTGCGGGTGCCCCAGGCCCGCTTCGTGACTGTGCGGGACATCGCGGGCACAGCCACCCACCGGGGGGACGACATCACCCTGAAGCTGGCCGGGCGCGGCTGGAACGGCCCGGTCACCGCGCGCGGCGGCGTGGACCTGGGGGCCAGGAACTGGACCGTCACGGCCGACGCCGAGCCGACCGTGGCGGGGCTGGCGCGGGCGCTGGGCACGACCGGGCAGGGCACGGCGCGGCTGCGGGTCACGGCGGGCGGCTGGAGCACCGTGCGGGTCAAGGGTTACGCCAAGGGCGAGGGCACGCTCGCGGGGGTGCCGTTCGAGGCGCTGCGGGCCGAGTACACCTTCCTGAACCGGGACGCGGCCAGCCCGGCAGAGGGGGGTAGCGGCGCCCGGCAGACCAACGACCTCGCCCTCAGCGCGCGGACCCGGCTGGCGGGCAACCAGGCGCTCAGCGGGCGCTGGGCTTTCGGGCGGGAGGGCCGGGCGACCTGGGAGGGCGACTTCGCGGGCAAGTCGCTGACCCTGGCCGCGACCATCGACGCGCAAAACCGCCTCACCGTGGAAGGCGACGCGCTGGGAGGGCGGGCCGAGGGGACCTACGCGCTTTCGGGCGGGCAGCTCACGGCCAGCCTCAACCCTGCCTTCGGGGCGGCCTCGGCGCAGGTCGCGCTGCGGGGCACCCCGGGCGACCTGCGGGCGGTGGTCTCGAACGGGAGCGCCGGGCCTTTCGAGCTGGCGGGGACCGCGCGGCTGAATAGAGAGGGGCTGAAAGCCGACCTCGGCACCGTGCGGCTCGACCTCGACCGCTCCTTTCGGGGCGGCTGGACGGCCCAGGGGCTGAGCGGCGCGGGCGTGACGCTGGGCGGAAGCGGCACCCTCGACCTGACCGGCGGCGACGTGCGCGGCACCCTGGCGGCGACCCTGCCCGGCGTGACGGAAGAGCTGCGGGGACCGCTGGACCTGAACTACCTCGACCAGCGCGGCACCTTCACGCCGGGAAGCCAGCGCCTGAGCTGGCGCGGCGACGCCTTCACGCTGGACGCGCGGGACCTGCCGGTGGTGGGCGGCGCCCGCGTCAACGGCACGGCGACCGTCACCAACACCCTGCGGGCCAGCGGCACCCTGCGCGCGACCGGGAACGGCTACGACCTCACCGCGACCGGGCTGGGCGACGTGGCCCGGTTGCGCGGCACGGCGGGCGGGGTGACGGTCGTGGCCGACACCCGGCTCGCCCAGGGGTTCCGCACCCAGGCGCGGGTGGAGGGCGCCGACATCTCCGGCATGTTGAGCGTGGACCGGGGCGTGCGCTTCCAGCTCACCACCGCCGGGCAGACGGCCCAGGGCGTGCTGGACGGCGAGAACTGGAACGCGACCGGGCGGGTGAACCTCGCCGCGCTGCGCCCGCTGGTGGGGGTGGAGGACCTCGGGGGAACGCTCGACCTCGCGCTGGCGGGGCAGGGCGGCACGGCGCAACTGAGCGCGGCGGCGGCGGGCGCGGCGGTGCGCGGCACGCTGACGCGGACGGGCGGAACGGTGACGGCGGACCTGACCGGGGCTTTTGAAGACGCCCGCGCCCGACTGGCCGGGCGGGTCTACCCCGACGTGCAGGCGAGCGGCACGGCCTCCTGGCAGGGGCAGACCCTGAACGCCTCTCTCGCGGGCGGGTACGGCGACCTGCGGGCGCGGCTGAGCGGGCGCACGGGCGAGCTGTCGTTCGCCGGGGTCACGCTGCCGGGCCAGGCCGTGAACCTGACCGGACGCCTGACCCCCCGCCCCGCCGCGAGCGGCACCTGGGGCGACTTGCAGGTGCGCTACGACGCGCGCAGCGGGCTGCTGGACGTGACCGGCACCCAGGCCCTGACCGCCTTCGGGCAGGCGGGGCGGGTGCGCGGCGCGGCGACCTGGGGACCCGGCTTCCGGGGACAGGTGAACGCCAGCGGCGTCCTCGACCAGTACACGGTCGCGCTGCGCGGGCCGTGGCAGAACCTGAACGTCCTCCTGACCGACGGCGAGGGCCTGCGGGCGACCGGCACCGCCGCGCTTCCGGAGGGAAGATACGACCTGAACGTGCGCGGCCCGGTCGCGGGCCTGTACGTGGACGGGCGGGTGCGCGGCACGGGCCTGTCGCCGCGCGGCACGGTGGACGTGTTCGACGGCGCCGGGGGCAGCGGGCGGGTGACCCTGCGCGGCTTCGACGACTTCGACCTGCGCGCGCGCCGCCTGACGCTGGCCGGGCAGCCGCTGGTGGGCGACCTGCGCGCCCGGAACGGGAAACTCAGCGGGGATCTCAGCGCCGGGCCGCTGCGCCTGACCGCCCGGGACGGCCGGGTGGACACCGTGGGCGAGGTCGCGGGCCACACGGTCACGGCGCGCGGACGGCTGACCCTGCCCGCCACCCTGCAAGACCTGCGCGTCACCCTGAGCGGCCCCCTCCTCAGCGGCGAGGCGACCGGGGGCGTGGCCGACCTGCGCGGCACCCTGCGCCTGCGCGAACAGACCTTCGGCACGGGAGCGGCGCAGGTGCGGGTGCCCGCCCAGACCTTCTCCCTTTCCGGCTCGCTGACAGGCGCGCGGGCACGGGTGGGCGGGCTGAGCTACCTGACCGGACGCTGGAGCGGCGCCCAGAATCTGCGCTACACGCTGGCGGGGCAGGGCGGCACCCTCCGCCTGACGGGAGAGGGGGGCAGCCTGACGGCGCGGCCTTCCGGACCCGTCGCGGGCCGCCTGACGCTGCTGCCGGAGCTGGGGGGAACCCTGAGCGCCGACCTCTCCCCTGTCCTGGGCCTGCTGCCTGCGGACGTGCGGGCGGAGGTCGTCCCCGGACAGCTCGTCGCGCAGGTCCGCGAGGGCGGCGCCACGCTGGAGACGCGCGGCACCCGCTACCTGGGCGACCCCCTCGCGCTCAGCGGCCGGGTGGACTGGCGCCGGGGCCTGCGCGCCTCGGCCACCCTGACCCACCCCGGCTCGCGGGTGCCGCTGCGCTACGACGCAGAGAACCTGACCGTGCGCGGCGCCCGGCTGGACGCGCGGGTGCTGCGGCCGCTGCTTGAGGCCTCCGGGCGCGTGACGGCGGACCTGACGGTGCCCGGCCTCGACCTCGCGCGGGCCAGCGGGCGGGCGCGGGTGGACCTGCGGGCGGCGGGCGAGCGCGCGGTGGGAGGCGTGACGTTGAGCCGGGGCCAGCTCGGCGCCGACCTGCGGGCCGGACCGCTGCGCCTCACCGCGCGGGAGGGCCGGGTGGACCTGCGCGGCACCCTGGCCGGACAGACGCTGGCCGCCAGCGGTGAGCTGCGCGGGGTGACCGACCTGCGCGGGCTGCGCGCCAGCGTGAGCGGCCCTTTTCTGAGCGCGGAGGCGGCGGGCAGCCTGGAGCGGCTGCGCGGCACCCTGCGGCTGAGGGAGCAGCGCTTCGGCACAGGGGACCTCGCGGTGACCCTGCCCGCCCAGACCCTGCCCCTCACCGCCTCGCTGACGGGCGGGCGGGTGAACGTGGGCGGCCTGACCTACGCGGGCGGGCGCTGGAGCGGGGGCGCGGCGCTGCGGTACGCGCTGGGCGCGCGGGCGGGCACCGTGGCCCTGCGCGGCGAGGGGACACAGCTCACCGCCCTGCCCGGCGGTCCGCTGGGAGGCCGCCTGACGCTGCTGCCCGGCCTCGGGGGCACGCTGAGCGCCGACCTCTCCCCTGTCCTGGCGGCGCTGCCTGCGAACGTGCGGGCGCAGGTCGTGCCTGGGCAACTGGTCGCGCAGGTCCGGGAGGGCGGCGCCACGCTCAGGACGCGCGGCACCCGTTACCTGGGTGACCCGCTGGACCTCACCGGAGAGCTGAACTGGCGCGGCGGGGTCACGGCGCGCGCCGCGCTGACCCACCCCGGCTCGCGGGTGCCGCTGACCTACGACGGAAAGACTCTCGCCGTGCGCGGCGCGGTCCTGGATGCCCGTGCCCTGCGCCCCGTGCTGGAGGCGACCGGGCGGGTGACCGCCGACCTGACGGTGCCGGACCTCGACCTCGGGCGGGCGAGCGGGCAGGCGGACGTGAACCTCGCGGCGGGCGGCCAGCGGGCGACGGGCAACGTGACGTTGAGCCGAGGACAGCTCTCTGCGGACCTGCAAAGCGGCCTCGCCGGGGTGGCCCTGCGGGTGCGCGGGCCGCTGTATCCCCGGGCGAACGCGGCGCTGAGCGCCGTGACCGCTGCGGGCGACAGCCTGCGCGGCACCCTGGGCGGCGACGCGGCGGGCACGCTGAGCCTGCGCGCGGCCGGAAGCTACGCGGGCCGCCCGCTGGACCTGAGCGCCGTCGGGCGCGCCCTGAGCGGTCCGGAGGCAACGGCGACCCTGGATGCGCTGGTCGCCGGGGCCAGCCTGAACCTGAACCTGAACCGGGCGAGTGGGGACTGGCGGGCCGCAGGCCGCTTCGCCGCGCCGGACCTGCGGGCGCTGGCGGGGGGCACCCCGGGCCGCGTGGTGGGCACCGTCACGGGCACGCTGGCCGACCTGCGCCTGAACGCGGACGGCGAGGTGGCGGGCGCGGCCTTCCGCGCTCCGGCCTCGTGGCGGGGCAGGGTGCTGCGGCTTCGGGGGGCGGAGGTGACCCTGCCCGGCACGCTGGGCACCCTGCGGGCGAGCGGCCCGGTCTTTCCGGCATTGAACCTCAGCGCCAAAGCCACGCTGACTGACCTGCTCCCCGGCGCCTACACCGTGCAGGCGCTGGGCACGCTGTCCAGGCCCGACCTGCGTGCCCAGGGCACCCTGACGGGCGGAGTGGGGACGGGCGGCGTGGGGACGGGCGGGGTGGGCGGCCTTCAGGCGGCGGGCACCCGCCTGAGCGCCCGGCTGCTGGGCCGCGACTGGAAGGTCAGCCTCGGCGGCGAGGCGCTGGCAGGACAGGTGCGCGGCCAGCTGAACTCGGGCGCGCTGGGCGGGTTACAACAGGCCCGCCTGACCGTCCACGCCCCGTACGTGGCGGGAGAGACGCGGGTCCGGCTCGACGGCGTGACCGGCTGGAACGCGCGCACGGGCTGGCTGGGCACCCTGCGCGCGAGCGGCACCGTTCCCGGCGGCCCGCTCGACGCGGCGCTGACCGGCGCGGGCACGCTGGCGCTGAATGGCTCGGTCGGCCCGGCGCGGGTGACGGGGAGCTTCCCGGCCAGCCTGCCGCTGCGGCCGGGCGGCACCGTCGACCTCGCCGCGCTCGACGTGGGCGCCCTGTGGGGCCGCGCGGGACAACTGCGCACGACCGGCCGGGCGACGCTGGCGGGCGCAAGCTGGAGCCGCCCCGAGGCCAGCTTCGCGGGCCGGGTGACGGACACGGGCGGCGAGCTGAGCGGCGACCTGGGCGCCACCTACCGCGCCGGGGACCTCGGCGTGCGGCTGGCGGGCGAGCGGGTCGCGGGGGGCCTGAGCCTGGCGGGCGGGCGCTACCAGGGCACGCTGCGGGCCGAAACCCTGCGGCTGGCGCGGCTGCTTCCCCCGGCCTGGGACGTGGACGCGCTGACCTTCGCCGGAAGCCTGAGTGCGGCGGGCACCCTGGCGGGCGGCCCCGAGCGCGTTGAGGCGCGGCAGCTCGCGCTGCGGGGCGAGCAGGGCACGGCCGGGCCTTTCAGCCTGTACGGCCGGGCGACCTACGTGCGGCAGCCCGGCAGCCCCGACACGCTGGAGGCCGCGCTGGACGGCAGCCTGCGGGGAGGCGTCCTGTCGGCGCGCGGCACGCTGCCCGCCGGGGTGCGGGTGACGGTGCGGGACGTGAACGCGAAGGGCTTCGGCGCAGGGACCGTGGGCGCCGACCTTACCCTGACCGGACCGCTGCGGGACCTGCGGGTGGCGGGCAGCGCCTCGGCCGTCTCGCCGGAGCTGGACGCGCGGGTCACCCTCTCCGGACCGCTGCGGGACGCGCGGGCACAGGCCCGCCTGACCCTGCGGGGCGCGGGGCAAAGCGGCACCCTCTACGCCGACGCCTCCGCCCTCGATCTGACTTCGGGCACCCTTCAGGCGCGGGTCTACGGCACGGCCCGGCAGGGCGGGAATGTGGTGGACCTCGACCTGCGGGGCGCCTGGCCCCGGCTGGCGGGCACCGCGAGCGCGACCGTGCCGGGTCTGCCCGCTCCTGTCAGCCTGACCGGTGACGGCCAGGGCGGCTACACACTGGCGGCCGGGGCGCTGGGCGGCGGGCAGCTGACCCTGACCCCCGGCGAGGGGTTCATCCCCGCTCTGGCCGGGGGGCTGCGCCTGACGCCGCTGGCGCTGGTGGAAGGCAGCCAGGGCACGGCCGCCGCCGACCTCGCGCTCTCGGGCACACTGACCGCCCCCCAGCTCAGCGGCACCCTGAGCACCCGGGGCGCCGGGGCGGCGGGCGTCACGCTGGCCGACACCAGCGGCAGTTTCACGGGGACGCTGGCCGGGCTGCGCGGCACGCTGACCCAGGCGGGCGCGGCGGTCGCCACCCTCGACGGGCGGACCCTCACCCTGAATGGCCTGAGCGCGGGTGCGGCGGGCAGCGAGCTGCGGGCGACGGGCACGGCCCGCCTGACCCCGAGCGGCGAGGCCGACGCGGACCTCACCCTGGCGGCGAGCGGCGCCCTGGACGGCACCCTGCGCGCCGTGTACCGCGCCCGCGCCCTGGCGCTGGACGGCACCCTGAGCGCTCAGGGCCTGCGCGCCGCGCTGGACGTGGACGCCGACCCGCTGACCGGCTGGCACGGCACCGCGCGCGTGAGCGGCGGCCCGGCGGGCGTGCTGACCCAGGCGGCGGCGCTGAGGGTCTCGGGACCGCTGGCCCATCCCCTGGTGACGGGCGACGCGGGACTGCTGGGCGCGGGGGCGCGGCTGGTGGCGAACCGGGGCGGCGTGCAACTGCGGCTGGTGGACGGCCCCGGCGCCACCGCCAGCGGCGTGCTGGAACTGCGCCCGGACGAACAAAGCCGCTGGCGCTGGCTGGGCACGGCGGCGCTGACCCGCCCCGAACTCAGCCTCAGCGTGACGCCGGCGGGGCCGCTGGCCGACCCCACCCTGACCCTCAGCGTGCGGCGGGGCGAGTGGCGGGCGGCGGGCACGGCGGGCCTGCGGGCGGCCGACCTCAGCGTGACCGACGGGCTGGCCTCGGGCAACGTGGGCTGGAATGGAGACACCCTGCGTGCCAACTTGCCCGGCCTCGACCTGGGACGGCTGGAACTGCGGGGCGTGACCGGGCGGCTGACCGCCAGCGGCGCCGTGGGCACCCGCAGCGGCGACGGCAGCGTCACCCTGCGCGTGACCGACCTGAGAACCCCCTCCAGCGTGCCGTACCTGGGCGTCACGCTGGCAGGCGACGTGGCGGCGGACGTGACGCTCTCGGGCGGACGGCCCCAGGTGCGGGCGAGTGCGGCCCTGCCTTCCGGCGTGGTGCGGGTCACGGCCAACCGGGGAGAGACGGCCTGGACCGGCAACCTGACGGGCACCCTCACGCGGGACGGCGGCACCCTGACCGCCAACGTCACCTCCGGCGCGGGCGGGCTGACCGGCTCGGTCACGGCGGCGCGCTACCCGCTGAGCGTGGCGGGGAGCGAGTTGCGGCTGGAAGGCAGCGCCCTGCTGCGCGGCCAGACCTTCACGGCGGCGCTCACGGCCGGGAACGACATGGGTCAGGCGCAGCTCAGCGGCGACGGCGGCCTGGCCGACCTGCTGCCCGCGCTGAGCGCCCTGGGCACCCTGCGCCCCACCGAGGAGGGCTATCGTCTGCGCGCCCGCCTGGACAACCTCGAGGTCGCCAATCTGGCGGTCGCGCCGGGCCTCGCGGGCCGGGTGAACGGCGAGGCGACCTTCAGCAACGGCGGCGGCACGGCCTCGCTGAGCAGCCCGGCGCTCCAGATCGGCCCCAAGACGCTGGGTGCCCGCGTCGAGGGCACCCTGATCGGCGGCGACTGGCGCCTGCGCGGCTTCCTGGGCGAGACCGACTTTTTCGCCTCGCTGACCGGGGGCGTCCTCAGCGGGCGGGCGACCCTTCAGGCGCTGCCGCTGGGGGCCGTCGCCTCGGCGCTCACCGATCAAGCGGTCGGCGAGGGGGTCGTGACCGGCGTGGCCCGCTTCACCGTGCCGCTGGCCGATCCCCTGGCCGGAAGCGCCACGGTGGTCGCCGAGCGCATCCGGGTGACCGCCACCAGCGGCAGTGGCGAGGGCGCCGTGACCGAGACGCTGACCGGCACCGGCACCCTGGACTACGCGGCGCGCGAGTTGCGGAACGTGAACATCCAGCTTGCGGGGGCCGGAACCTGGGACGTGCGCGGCGGCTACACCCGCGAGCGGGTGGACCTCAGCGCCCGCTTCAGCGACACGACCTTCACCCCGGTCCTGCGGCTGATTCCGGGCCTGGCCGACCTCACGCCCAGCCTCAAGGGCACGCTGACCCTGGCGGCGACCGGCAGCTACGACCGCCCGCGCGGCCTGCTGCGGGCGCAGAACCTCGTGGGCAGCGTGGCGGGCCTCAGCGTGCAGGTTCCGGCCCTCAGCGGCGACCTGCCCGACTCGGGCGCCTTCACGGCGGGCGGGCGGATCCTGACTGGCGGCACGGTCGGCAGCGACGGCCAGCTGGACGTGAAAGGCCAGCTCACGCTCGGGCGGCTCTCGGGCACCCAGGCGACCTTCACCGGCCTGCTGGCCCCCCAGGCGTTGGGGGCGCTGCCCAACAGCACGGTGACCGTCACCCAGGCGAGTGAATCGCGCTGGACACTCGACGCCCAGAGCCGCAGCGCCCCCACGGCGGCGGGCGGGCCGGGCACCCTGAGTGTGACGGGCACCCTCTCGCCCCGTCTGGACCTGACCCTCACGGCGCGCGGCTACAACCTGCCGCTGGCGGCGATCTATGCCCGCGAGAGCCTGCTGAACGCCGACCTGCGCGCGGTGGACGACGGCACGCTGGTCCGGGTGAGCGGCGCGGCGACCTTCGCCCGGCTCACGCTGGGCCGGGTTGGGGCGGCGGCGACCATTCCGGCGCCGGGCCAGAGCACGGTGGGCGGGGCGGCGACCTCCAGTAACGGGCGCACCACCGACGACTACCCCAGCCCGCTGCCCCCCGAGTTCACGACCTTTCCGAAGCCCCCGGCGGCGGAGGGCGAGGCCCAGGCCCGCCCGGCGCGCCCCTTCCTGGAACGGACCGTGTTCGAGGACATCCCGATTCGCGCGCCCGGCGGCATCCGGGTGGACGAGGCGCTGGCCCGCGCCGAGTTCAGCGGCGCCCTGACCCTTTCGGGGACGGGCGCGCAGCCCCGGCTGGCGGGCGAGGTCACGGCCCAGCGCGGCACCCTCTTCCTGCGCGAGAACGAGTTCGCGCTCTCCAGCGGGCAGGTCGCCTTCGCGGGCGACGGCATCCTGCCCACCTTCGCGGTCGTCGCGGGGGGCACCGTGCCCTCGGCGGTCAGCGGCCAGCGGGTGCCCGTCACACTCGACGTGCGCGGCGACTTCCGGACCCTGCCGAACGGAGAGCGGGTGCTGGACCTGCGGACCGACCTGCGCTGCGCGGCCACGGGGGGCGCGGCCTGCACCGACCCCGCGACCGGGAACGCCTACACCGAGGCGCAGCTGTACGCGCTGGTCGCCACCGGGGTCCCGAATCTCGAGGCGCTGCCCAGCAACCTGGCGGCCCTGGGCACCAGCGCCCTGCAAACGGCGCTGAACATCTTCGTGCTGGGCGAGCTGGAGCGCAACGTGGCCCGCGCGCTGGGCCTGGACGTGTTCCGGCTGACGCCCAACCTCGGCACCGCCGACGGCACGCTGGGCGCCACGATCACGCTGGGGTCGTACCTCACGCGCGACCTGTACCTCCAGTACCAGGTGGACCTGAGCGGACAGGGCCTGCTGGACGCCACCTACAGCACCGCCGACGGCCGGGTCACCTTCAAGGTCAGCACGCCGCTGGGGCTGGGCCTCCAGACGGTGCGGCCGTCGTTCAGCGCCGCCTACAACTTCGGCAACCGCAGCAGCGTCAGCGTGGGCGTGCAAAACGACGAGGACAGCACGACCTTCCGCTTCGGGGTGTCGTACCGGCTGTTCGGGCGGTAGCGGGACGCGCCCAGCCCAAAGAAGAGACGCCCCGGCACAGGCCAGGGCGTCTCTCTGGTTGGGCTGCTCGCTGAGGGTTAAGAACTGACCGCCTTGCCGCTCACGCGCGGCTCTAGCGCGTAGAAGGCCACCACGGCGACCAGCGTGCCCACCCAGCCGGGCGCGGTCCCCAGGTCGAGTTCGAAGGGGCGGCCCAGCACCGTGCTGCCGAGCTGGCCCTGGAGCCGCTCGCCCTGCTGCTGCGCCGCGACGTTCCAGCCCACGATGGGTTCGCCCAGAAAACCGGTCACGCGGTCCACGCCGCGCAGGACCAGCTTCTGGTTGCCGACGTGGCCGCGCAGCTCGCCTTCTTCCAGCTCGATCTTGACGCTCTCCTCGCCCACCGTGCCCTGCACGCCGCGCTCGGTGATTTCCAGTTCGATGTCCTGACCGTACAGCCTGCCGCCCGCGCGGCCCGAGATGCGGTCGCCGTCGATGGCGCAGCGGACATTGAACCCGTCCGCACCGCCGAGGCGGCCCTTGATGAGATCTTCCATGACCGGGAGTATAGCGGGGCGCTCCGGGCAGGACGTGGGATGTGGAGGAGAAAGCATGGCGGAGAGGCGGGCCGTCAGCCGGAGAGCCGGATCAGCCCCAGCCGCTCGAAATACGCCCGGCGGGTCAGCAGCGGCCCGCCCTCGCCCAGCCGCGCCCGGCCCACATTCCAATGCTCGAAGAGAATCCGCAAGGCTCCGGCGAGCAGCGCCGCGCCGTACCAGGCGGGCGGCGGCGCGGAAAAGCGCAGCGTCTCGCCGTCCCAGGCCAGGTGCGGGCAGCCCTCGTCGCGGGCGGCCCAGAACATGCCGCCTCCCAGGCTGCCGGTACTGTCGCCCAGCCGCTGCGCGCGCACCGTCAGCGGCGGCTCGCGCACCTCGGCGTCGTACTGCGGGGCGGCGTAGGCCTGGGCGTAGAGGGCATACAGCTGCCCCTGCAACTGGTGCGCCTGCGCCCGCAAGCGGGCCTCCTCACGGCCAGTCAGCGAGCCGGGCGGGCCGTCGAGGTCGCGGCGCAGGGCGGCGAGCTGCGTCTCCAGCGGCGCGAGGCGTTGCCGGGGCGTGGGGGGCGGCGGGGACGGGGGCGGATCGCCCGCCAGGGTGCGGGCGGGGTCGGTGTACTCGCGGCTGCCCCACCCGGCGACCTCGCGCAGCGCAGCGTCCTCGATCACCCACAGCCGGTTGGCGACCTCGCGGGCAAAGCGGCGGTCGTGGGTCACGATCACGACCGCGCCGCCGTAGGCGTGGACGGCCCCTTCCAGGCTGAGCAGCGCCTCCACGTCGAGGTGGTTGGTCGGCTCGTCGAGCAGCAGCAGGTCGGCGCGCAGGGCGCTCACCAGCGCCAGCCCCGCCCGCGCCCGCTCGCCGCCCGAGAGCACCTCCGGCGTCTTGGGCCAGTCCTCGGCGGTGAAGCCCGCGCGGCCCAGCAGCGCCCGCGCCCGCTGCTCCCCGAAGCGGCGCCCGAACTGCGCTTGCAACCCCTCGCCGGGGGTCAGGCCGTGCCAGATCTGGTCGAGGGAAGCGACCGTGACCCCGTTCGCCACCCGCAACACGGGGTCGGCGGTCTCCCCAGCGGGCAGGACGGGATCGGGGTGCAGTTCGCCCGCCAGCAGGCGCATCAGGGTGGTCTTGCCGGTGCCGTTGGCGCCCATCAGGGCCACCCGGTCGCCCTGGCGCAGCTTGAAGGCGGCCTCCCGCAGCACCACGCGCTCGCCGTAGCTCTTGCTCAGGTGCTCGCCCCAGGCGACCAGCGGCGCCCGCGCGGTTCCGGCCAGCAGGCGCATCCGCAGCTGCCGCTCGGGAAGCGGCGCCTCGGTCACGGGCACCCGTCCGGCGCGGGTCTTCACCGCGCGCGAGCGGCGGCCCCAGCGGTCGAGCTGCTCGGCGCTTCCGGTCAGCCGGGCGGCCTCACGCCCCGAGAGCTGAGCGGCGCGTTCGCGCGTGCGGCGTTCGAGGTCGCGCTGGTGCCGGGCGCGCGAGTACCCCCCGGGATACTCGGCCGCCTCGCCGCCTTCCAGCCACAGGCTGCGGCCCGCCACCGCATCCAGAAAGTCGCGGTCGTGGCTGGTGAGCAGCACGCCGCCAGAAAAGTCGCGCAGCCACCCTTCCAGCCACTCGCGCATGCGGATGTCGAGGTGGTTGGTCGGCTCGTCGAGCAGCAGCAGATCGGGTTCGCGGGCCAGTGCCAGGGCCAGTGCGAGGCGGGTGCGCTCGCCGCCCGAGAGGGTCGCCGCCTCGCGGTTCAGGAAACGGGTCAGGTCGAGCATGCCCAGCACCCGCGCCGCGCGGGCGGGCCAGCGGTAGGCGTCGGCGTCCTCCAGCCGGGCGTGCAGGGCGGTCCACGCGGCCAGCCGCGCCGGGTCACCCAGGTCGGCCTCCAGGGCGAGCAGCTCGGCTTCCAGCGCGCGGTAAGGGTGCGCCCCGTCCACCAGCTCGCGCACGGTCCGGCCGGGGGGGTGGGCGTGGTGCTGCGCGAGCACCGCCAGCCGCAGCCCCGGCATCCGCCAGAGCGTGCCCTCCTCGGCGGGCAGCTCCCCGGTCAGCACGCGCAGCAGCGTGGTCTTTCCGGCCCCGTTGCGGCCCAGCAGGGCGACCCTCTCGCCCGAAGCCACCGCCAGCGACACGCCGCGCAGCACCGCCCGCTCCCCAAAGGTGACGGAGAGGGCCTCGGCGGAAAGCAGGGTGGGCATCGGGGAGGAGGGTAGCAGGCAGGCACCCGGTCCAGGCGGAAGAACGCTTCCAATGCCGGGGGCAGGCCCCCCTATCGCCAGGGCACTGTCGCCAGGGCGGCCGCCCTATACTTCAGCCGCGCCGCCGCGCGCTGCCCCACCATGCCTGAAGCCACCCTGCCTTCCCCTGCCTCCCGCCCGGCCCACTGGGTCGTCGCCGCCCTTTACCAGTTTCGCCCGCTGGACGACCCCGCCGGGCTGCGCGCGGACCTCCAGCGCCTCGCCGCCCGCCTGGACCTGTGCGGCACCCTGATCGTCGCGCCGGAGGGGATCAACGGAACGGTCGCCGGGTCGCGGGCCGCCACCGACGAGTTGCACGCCTTCCTGCGCGCGGCGGGCTTCGACCGGCTGGAGTACAAGGAGTCGCTCAGCGAGGAGCGGCCTTTCAAGCGGCTGAAAGTGCGGCTCAAGCGCGAGATCGTGACGCTGGGCGTGCCGGTGCAGCCGCTGGCGCAGGTCGGGGAGTACCTCACCCCCGCCGAGTGGAACGCGCTGCTGGACGACCCCGATGTGGTGGTGGTCGACACCCGCAACCGCTACGAGGTGCAGGCCGGGACCTTCCAGGGCGCCGTCAATCCTGAACTGGACTCCTTCCGCGAGTTTCCCGCCTGGGTCGAGGCGCACCGCGAGGACCTCGCGGGCAGGCGGGTCGCCATGTTCTGCACCGGCGGCATCCGCTGCGAGAAGTCCACCAGCCTGCTGCGGACGCTGGGCTTTGACGATGTGTTCCACCTGCGCGGCGGCATCCTGCGCTACTTGGAGGAGGTGCCGGAAGCCCAGAGCCGCTGGGAGGGCGAATGCTTCGTGTTCGACGGGCGCGTGACAGTCGGCCACGGCCTGACGCCCGGCCAGAGCGAGGGGTGCCACTCCTGCGGGTGGCCGCTGACCCCGCAGGACACCCGCCATCCCCACTTCGAGCGCGGCGTGAGCTGCCCGCACTGCTTCGGGACGACCACCGGAGAGCAGAAGGCGGGCTTCCGCGAACGCCAGCGGCAGTACGGGGCGCGGGGATAACGGGTAACGGCCCTCGCCCCCACAGCGGACGCCCCAGCGCAGGAAGGCTGGGGCGTCCGCTCACGATGCTGGTGGATGGGGCGCTTAGGGACAGCGCCGGGGGATCAGCCCTGCTGGGCCTGCTCCGCCTGCTGGGTGCCGCCCTGCTCGGCGTCCACCGTCTTCGGGGCGCTGAGCTGCCCGCCGCTGCGGACCTGCACGGTGCGCTTCTGGGCGGCTTCGCTGCGGGGCACGCGCAGGGTCAGGGTGCCGTGGTCGAAATCGGCCTCGACCTTGGTGAGGTCGTACTTGGCAGGCACGCTGAAGGTGCGCGAAAAGGTGCCGTAGGCGCGCTCGACCCGGTGGGCGGTGCGGCCCTCGCCCCGGTTGTAGGTGCGCTTGGCCTGCACGGTCAGCGTCTGGTTCTCGGCCTCGATCTGGATGTCGTCCGGCTGCACGCCCGGCAGATCCAGGGTCAGTTCCAGGCCCTGCTCGTCCTCGTGCACGTCCACCGGGGGCGCCAGGCGGGCCAGCTGGCCGTTCACGCTGCCGCCGAAGGCGCGGTCCATACGCTGGGTCAGTTCTTCGATTTCACGGAAGGGGTCAAAACGCATCAAGGTCGTTACCTCCTGAGATGGGAAGCGTTCGGCCGCCACTCGCGCGGCCTCCCGCTCAACTGCCGATAGAGTAAAACCTGAGTGCCGCCGTGTCAAGTTTAGTGCGTGTTAAGGAAGAAGCTCAGCGGGAGAGGGGGCGGCGACCCGGCTGGGGACCCGGCCAGGCGGCCCTTCCGCCCCAGTCCCGGTGTACACTCCGCCAGGCAGGAGGCCCGGGCGCCCCCGGCCGACCACAACGCAGCACCCCACTTTCTCAGCAGCGGTCCCGTGAGGCCGCACCCGCCCCGTGAGGCAGGAGAAGGAGTTCTATGCAGCCTATCCCCATGAGCCGACAGCGCGTGCTGGACGGCATTTTTTCTGGCCGGAGCCGGGCATGACGCCCAAGGCCACCATCCTCACCGCCGACGAGGTGCGCCGGGCGCTGACCCGCATCGCGCACGAGATCATCGAGCGCAACAAGGGGGCCGAGCAGCTCGCCTTGATCGGGATTCACACGCGCGGGATTCCGCTGGCGGCGCGGCTGGCGCACAAGCTCGGGGAGCTGGAGGGGGTGGCGGTGCCCACCGGGATGCTCGACATCACCCTCTACCGCGACGACCTCTCCGAAGTCGCGCACCAGCCCATCATCCGCGAGACGCAGGTGCCCTTTGACCTGGCCCGCCGCCGGGTGGTGCTGGTGGACGACGTGCTGTTTACCGGCCGGACCGTGCGCGCGGCGCTCGACGCCCTGATCGACCTGGGCCGTCCCGAGAGCATCCAGCTGGCCGTGCTGGTGGACCGGGGGCACCGCGAGCTGCCCATCCGCGCCGACTACGTGGGCAAGAACCTGCCGACCGCCCGCACGGAGGTCGTGAAGGTGAAACTGGCGGAGACGGACGGCGTGGACCTGGTGGAGTTGCACGACCTGGAGACGCTGCAATGACGGCCAGCCCCGCCCGCCCCCGGCATCTGCTCGACTTCGCGGACTGGACGCCGGAGCGCCTCTCGGCCCTGCTGGACAACGCCGACACCATGAGCCAGGTCCTCGACCGCCCGGTCAGGAAAGTGCCCGCGCTGCAAGGCCTGACCGTCTGCACCGCCTTTTTCGAGAACTCCACACGCACGCGCGTGTCCTTTGAACTCGCCGCCCGGCGCATGAGTGCCGACGTGGTGAGTTTCGCGGCGGGCGCGAGCAGCCTGGGCAAGGGCGAGAGCCTACGCGACACGGTGGAGGTGCTGACCGCCTACCGGGTGGACGCCTACGTCGTGCGCCACCACGCGGCGGGCGCGGCGCATCTGGTCGCGCGTTACAGCGGCAAGCCGGTCATCAACGCGGGCGACGGGCGGCGGGCGCACCCCACCCAGGCGCTGCTCGACGCCTACACGGTGCGGCAGGAATACGGCTCGCTCTCGGGCAAG
Organism: Deinococcus budaensis; assembly: GCF_014201885.1. NCBI lineage: Bacteria > Thermotogati > Deinococcota > Deinococci > Deinococcales > Deinococcaceae > Deinococcus > Deinococcus budaensis. The sequence continues at coordinate 85,288 of NZ_JACHFN010000011.1, forward strand.
ACGGTCGCCATCGTCGGGGACGTGCGCCACTCGCGGGTCGCGCGCAGCAACGTGGAACTGCTACCCAAACTCGGCGCGAAGGTCGTGCTGTGCGGCCCGGCGACGCTGCTGCCCGCCGATCTCGCGGCCCTGCCCGGCGTGACCCTGACCACCGACCCGCGCGAGGCGGTGCGCGGCGCCCACGCGGTCATGGCCCTGAGATTGCAGCAGGAGCGCATGAGTGGCGGCTACCTCGCCAGCCTTCAGGAGTACGCCGAGCACTATCAGGTGAACGAGCGCCTGATGCGGGAGGCCGAGAACGGCGCCATCGTGCTGCACCCCGGCCCGATGAACCGCGACCTGGAGATCAGCGCGGACGTGGCGGACGGGCCGCGCAGCCGGATTCTGCGGCAGGTGGACAACGGGCAGGCCGTGCGGATGAGCGTGCTCTATCACCTGCTGGTGGGGCGGGAGTAGGGATGAGGCGGGCGACGCTGGTCGGGCTGCTGGCCCTTCAGGGGTGGGCGGCGGCCTGCTCTCCCGTGGAGGCCCCGCCGGGGGTCGTGCGGGCACTCCAGGCGCTGGAACGCGCCTCGGCCGGAGTGGCTCAGGCCCCCTGCCGTCCACGACCCCCGGCGAACTGTACCGTCTACCGCCTGTCCCCCCCGGCGGTGGCCCGGCTGCTGGCCCAGGCCCACGGCACGCCGGCCCGGCGCACCGCGAACACCTGGACGGTGACGGAGCGGGCCGAGTCGGGGCGAACCGCCCTCATCCGCGCCGCGCCCGGCGGAAGCGTCCGCGAGATCAGGGACACCCACACGGCTTACGAGCAGCTCTCGGAGCGGCTCAACCGCCCAGACGCCCGGTCCGCGCGGTGGCGCACCTGCTCTCAGGCCGGATTGACGCGCGACGTTGCTTTTACCGTCCAGGCTTGTGGCTGGGGGCGGTCGCCGCAGTTCGGCCCGGCGCGGGTATTTCAGTTCACCGTGGTGAGGGCGGCAGACGCCAGCCTCCCGGCGGGGCGCTACCTCTGGTTTCCAAACGACGGCGCGAACTGCGGCGGCCTCCCTATCCACCAGAAGAGTTGAGAAGAGGTATTCATGCTGACCATCACCAACATCAAACGCCCCGGCTCCAACGCCCTGGAGACCGTTACCGCCGAAAACGGCGTCATCAAAGGCTGGAACCTGCCTCCCGAGGGCGAGGTCATCGACGGACAGGGCGGTACGGTCGCCCCCGCCCTGATCGAGTTGCACGCGCACCTGCGCGAGCCGGGGCAGACGGAAAAAGAAGACCTCGCCTCGGGCCTCGCGGCGGCGGCGGCGGGCGGGTACGGGACGGTCGTCTCGATGCCCAACACGTCGCCGGTCGTGGACGAACCCGCGCTGGTGCGGGCGCTGATCGAGAAGGCGGGGGGGCTGGGATTCGCCCGGTTGAAACCTGCCGCCGCGCTGACAAAGGGCCAGCAGGGCGAGCAGCTCGCGGAACTCGCCTTCCTGAAGGAAGCGGGCGCCGCCATGTTCACCGACGACGGGCGCACCAACGAGAACGCGCGGGTGCTGCGGCTGGGGCTGGAATACGCCCGTTCGCTGGGCATGGTGGTCAGCGTCCACGCCGAGGACGCCTCGCTGCGCGCGGACGGCGTGATGCACGAGGGGCCGGTGTCGGAGGAACTGGGCCTGCCCGGCAACCCGGCGGCGGCGGAGGCGGCCCGCGTGGCGCGCGACCTGGAGATCGTCGCCCAGCTGTGTCAGCACGGCGGGGGCGCGCGGCTGCACGTCCAGCACCTCTCCACCGCCCGCGCGCTCGACCTCGTGCGGGAGGCCAAGGCGCGCGGCCTGCCAGTGACCTGCGAGGTCTGCCCGCACCACCTCACGTTGACGGACGAGGCGCTGCGGTCGTTCGACGCCCTCTACAAGGTCGCGCCGCCGCTGCGCACCCAGGCGGACGCCGAGCACCTCCTCGCCGGGCTGCTCGACGGCACGGTGGACTGCCTCGCCACCGACCACGCGCCGCACACGCGGGCCGAAAAGGAACGCGACCTGCTGGAGGCCCCCTCCGGCATCGCCTATATCGAACTGGCCTTTCCGTTGATGTGGACGCGCTTCGGCGAGCGGCTGGGGCTGGAAAAACTGCTGGACCTGATGACGCAGGCCCCCGCCCGCGTGATGGGCTGGCACGAGCCGACCCTGGAGCCGGGCGCCCCCGCCGATCTGGTCATCCTCGATCTGGACACGGAGCGTGAGGTCAATCCCGCCACGTTCCTGAGCAAGGCCAAGTTCACGCCCTGGGCGGGCGAAACGCTGCGCGGCTGGCCGACGCTGACGCTGGTGGGCGGGCAGGTGGCCTACCGGCGCGAATAAAAAAGCTCCGGCCTCCCGTACAGGACAGCCGGAGCCGCAACAATACTGGCCTCAGAGGTCGAGGGGGTCGGGGTTCTCGGCCCCCTTGCGGCCCTGGTCGAGGTCGTTGTTCTGGAGGACTTCCTCGCGGTTGTCCTCTCCCACGCCGGGCTTGACCTGCTTGGTCTGGTCCATGTCGTCGCGGGTATTGGCGTCGGTGTTGGCAAGGTCTCCGGGATCGGTCATGCTGGGGCGCCTCCTGTGGCGGTGGTGTGCCGGGGTCCCGGCCGCCCGCATGCTGGCACGGGGGCGCGGCGCCGCAGCGTCTCACCCCCCACAAAGAGCCTTTAGAGAGACCTTCATCTCTGATCTGCCATCTCTGATCTGCCATCTCTGATCTGCCATCTCTGATCTGCGGGTGCCCCGCGGCAGGCAAAGCGGAGCGCGCTCAGGCGTCCACGCCCACGGCCTCGGCCACGTTTGCGAAGCCGTCGCGCTCCAGCAGCCGCGCCAGCTCCCGGTTCAGGCGCGCGGGCAGGCCGGGTCCCTCGTAGATCAGCCCCGTGTAGACCTCCGTCAGGGCGGCCCCGGCGCGCAATGAGGCGTACACGTCCCCGGGGGTGAACAGCCCACCCACCCCCACCACCGGCACCCGCCCGCGCGTCTGGCGGTAGGCGTCGCGCACCAGCGCCCGGCTGCGGGCCGTCAGGGGCCGCCCGCTCAGGCCGCCCGCCTCGGCGCGGTTCAGGTGCGTCAGGCCCTCCCGCGAGAGGGTCGTGTTGCTGACGATCAGGCCGTCGGCGCCCGACGCCAGCACGGCCGCCACGCTCGCCTCGAAGTCGGCGGGATGCAGGTCGGGGGCGAGTTTCACCAGCACCGGGGGAGCGCGTCGGGCGCGGCGGACGCGGCCCCGCTCCACCTCGTCCAGCACGGCGCGCAGCAGGGCGGCGAGGTCGCCTGCCGCTTGCAGGGCGCGCAGGCCGGGCGTGTTGGGGCTGCTCACGTTGACCACGAAGGCGTCGGCCACGTCTTGCAGCGCCGACACACACCTCAGGTAGTCGGCGGTCGCCTCCTCGTTGGGGGTCGCCTTGTTCTTGCCGACGTTCACCCACACCGGCACCGGGCGGGCGGACCCGGCCGCGAGCCGCCCGTGCAGGGCCTGGGCACCGGCGTTGTTGAAGCCCATGCGGTTGATCAGCGCCTCGTCTTCCGGCAGGCGGAAGAGGCGGGGCCGCGCGTTGCCCGGCTGCGCGAGCGGCGTGACGGTGCCGACCTCCACGAAGCCGAAGCCCAGCGCGCCCCAGGCCGGGACCGCCTGCGCGTTCTTGTCGAGGCCCGCTGCCAGCCCGACCGGAGACGCGAAGGGCCGCCCCCACAGCGTCTGCGTGAGGCGCGGGTCGGTGGGGGCCGTCACCCGGCGCAGCAGGCCGGGCCACCCCGGCACACGCGAGGCCGCCCCCAGCGCGGCGAGGGTGAGATGGTGGGCGTCCTCCGCGTCGAGGCGAAAGAGGGCGGATTTGAGGCGGCGGTACATCGCGCCTTCAGGATAAGGGGTGGTTCGCCGGAGGGAAGGGCGCTTCAGGCCCGCGAGACCGGGAAGCCGGGGTCAAGCTGCACCAGCCGGGCGTGTTCCTGACGCTCGCTGTCGGCGATCAGGTCGGCCAGGCTGGTGCCCCCCAGCACGTCCCGCAGCGCCGCGTCCACCCGGTGCCACAGGTCGATGGTGCCGCACACGCTGCCCTTGTCGCAGACGTGGTCGTCCTCGACGCAGGAGACCGGCGCGATGCTGCCCTCCATCGCCGTGACCACGTCGTAGGCGTTGATCTCGGCGGCGGGGCGGGCCAGCCGGTAGCCGCCGTGCGCGCCCCGCACGCTGCGGATAAAGCCCGCGCGGCGCAGGTTGCTGGCAATCTGCTCGAGGTAATGCTGGCTGATGCCCTGGCGCTCCGACACGTCCTTGAGCGGCACCGCCTCGCCGTCGCGGCGCCCGATCTCGATCAGGGCGCGCAGGCCGTACTGTGCTCTGGTCGAGACCCACATGCGAGCAGTGTACCGCGTAAACCCGGACGGAATGGGGGGAATTGAGGCCGGGGGGGGGGCCGGGAGCCGGGGGCCTCTCCGCCCCGGCGCCTCCCCTCCTGTCCCCTACAATCCAGCCCGTGAAGGCGCTGTCTCCCCTGCCCGCCGCCCTGACCTCCCTCTCCCCGGCGGGCGCGCTGCTGCGCCTGCGGGCGGCGGGGGCGCCGGGGGCCGCGCTGCTGGAATCGCTGGGGCCGCTGGTGGAGTACGGCCGCTTTTCTTTCCTGAGCGCCTGGCCGCTGCGGGTGCAGGCGGAGGTGCCCGAGCGGCCCGCCGGGGAGGGGTTCTTTCCCGCGTGGCTGGGCGGCCTGAAGTACGAGGCGGCGCGGCAGTTCGGGTTGGACACCCATGACCCGGACGGCCCCGCCGGGTGGTGGGGGCTGTATCCCAGCGGGCTGGTGTGGGACCGCGCGGCGGGCACGCTGGCAGCCGTGGGCGAGGCCGGGCACGTGGACTGGGCGGCGGTGCTCGCGCTCGACCCGGCCCCGGTTCCGGCGCTGCACGTGGGCGCGTTCGGCGCCAACGACGTGGACTACCCGGCGGGCGTGCGGGCCGTGCAGGAGCTGATTCGCGCGGGCGAGGTCTATCAGGTCAACCTGTCGCGGGGGGTGCGGGCGGGGGCAGAGGGCGATCCCCTCGCCGCCTACCTGCGGCTGCGCGAGGTCAATCCCAGCCCCTTCATGGCCTTTGTGGAGATGGGCGGGGAGACCGTCGTGTCGTGCAGCCCGGAGCGGCTGGTGCGGTGGGCGGGCGAGGCGGTGGGCGCCCGGCCCATCGCGGGCACCCGGCGCCGGGGCGAGACGCCGGAGGAGGACGCCGCGCTGGAGCGTGAGCTGCGCGCGAGTCCCAAGGAGACCAGCGAGCACACCATGCTGGTCGATCTGGTGCGCCACGACCTGGGGGGGGTGGCGGCCCCCGGCACGGTGACGGTGCCCGACCTCGGCCTGGTCGAGCGCTACAGCCACGTGATGCACCTCGTCTCGGAGGTGACGGCCACCGCCCGGCCCGGCCTGAGCGTGCGCGAGCTGCTCGCCGCCACCTTTCCCGGCGGCACGATCACCGGGGCGCCCAAACCCCGGGTGATGACCGCGATCCGTGACCTCGAACCCGGCCCGCGTGGCTGGTACACGGGCGGGGTGGGAATCGTCGGCGGGGGGCGGGTGGACTTCAATATCCTGATCCGGACGGCGGAGTTCCGGCGGCTGGAGGCGGACGGCGCCTCCAGCCCGGGGTCCGGCCGCTGGACCGTCACCGTCCGCGCCGGGGGCGGCACCGTGATCGACGCCGACCCGGCGCGCGAGGCGCGGGAAACCGTCCACAAGGCCCAGGCGCTGCTGGCGGTGCTGTCGGGGCAACCGGGGCGGCCCGCGCAGCCGCCCGCGCCCCCGGTGCCGGGCCGGGCCTGGGCGCCGCCGCCCGCGCCGAAGGGCACGCCCGTGGGCCTGCGGGTGCTGCTGCTCGACAACCGCGATTCGTTTACCCTCAACCTCGCGCACGACCTGCTGGCGCTGGGGGCGCGGGTGGACCTGCGAGGCCAGGACGAGGACGCAGCGGCGCTGCTCGCGACCCGCCCCGACGCGGTCCTGACCGGGCCGGGGCCGGGCACGCCGCAGACCAGCGGCTGCACGCTGGCCCTGACCCGGCTGTGCCTGGCGCGCGGGGTGCCGCTGCTGGGCGTGTGCCTGGGGCATCAGGCGCTGGGCGAGGTGCTGGGCGGCCGGGTGGTGCGCTCGGAGCCGGTGCATGGCCGGGCCGAGCGGGTGCGCCACGGCGGGACCGGGCTGTTCGCGGGCGTGCCGGACGGCGCCGCGTTCGGGCGCTACCACTCCCTGGTCGTGCGCGGCCTGCCGCCGGAGCAGGTCACGGCCCGCAGCGCAGGGGGCGAGATTATGGCCCTGGAGCTGCCCGGGCAACCCGCCTGGGGGGTGCAGTTTCATCCCGAGAGCGTCCTGAGTCCGGCGGGCCGGGTGCTGCTGGGCAACTGGCTGCGGCTGAGTGCCCAGGCGGCGGGCCGCCCCGCCGCCGCCAGCCGCCCGGCGGGGCCGTGACGCGGCCCGGGCTGAGGCCGCTGCCGCCCCACCTCGACTCGGGCGCCTGGCGGCACGGCGAGTCGGCCTTCACGACCGTTCGCACCCGCTGGGGCCGTCCGCTGCTGTGGGCGGCGCATCTGGCGCGGCTGGCGCACACCTGCGCTGTTCTGGACCTGCCCGCGCCCCCGGGCGACCCCCCGCCTCCCGCCCTCGACCCTCTGCCCTGGGGCCTGCTGCGGCTGACGGCCACCCGGGAGGGCGTCTTTTGGACACACCGGGCGCTCGCGCCGGGGCCGCGTCCGGCGGGCGGCGTGCGCGTTCACCTGACGGCCGCGCAGGTCCATCCCCAGCTTGCCCGCCACAAAACCGGCAACTACCTCCCGTACCTGCTTGCCGGGCGGGAGGCCGCGCGGGCGGGCGCGTTCGAGGGCTGGCTGACCGACGCGGCGGGCCGGGTGGTGGACGGGGGCCGCACCTCGCCGCTGCTGGAGATCGCGGGGCAGCTGGTGGTGCCTGCGGGCGGGCTGCCGGGGCTGACGCGGGCGGCTTTTCTGGCGGGGCGGCCTGTGCAGGAGCGGCCCGTTTCGACAGGGGCGCTGCCGGGCGTCACCCGCGCCTGGGTCTGTGGCAGCGGGGTGGGGGTGGTCCCGGTGCGCGAGATCAGCGCGGAGGGATGGCGCCTCGGCCTGCCCGCCCGCTGGCCCGGGACGACCGACCCGCAGCTCGTCTGGCCCGCAGAGGACCCGGGCTAACGCCTCACAGCGGTGACCCCATGAGTTGCTGCAAGCCCAGCAACTCATGGGGTTCGAGCAAAGCGAGCAACCGTGACGGTGAGCGGTCGTAGTGGAGTTGATGGGGCGCTTTCCCCCATCAACGTAACGCAGCACCGCGATCAGCTGCGAAATCAGCAACGAAAGAGGGGCGGTGAAGTCTCCCCCACCGCCCCGCCTGCTTGCCCAGCTTGCTTCAGCGCCCGTCCTGGCCCACGCGCTCGCTCTGGAGGCGGCCGCCGCCGCTGGCCTCGTCGAGGCGCAGGGCGCCGTGGCGGCGCATCAGGCTGAGGGCCTCGTCGGCGCGGGAGCCGTCGGGGTCGCGGGCGATGACCAGGATGTGGCCGTCTTTGAGGCCGCTGTAAAAACGCTCGGCCTGCGCGGCGGGCACGCCCATGCGGCGCAGCAGCTTGACGTAGTCGCCGTGGTCGCTGCCAGCCAGCGCGCCGAACAGGCCGCCGAGGCCGCCGCCGCCGAGCACGCCGAACAGGACCGCGATCAGGCCGCCTTCCTGATAGACGCGCGTTTCGGGAATCAGGAGCAGCAGCAGCCACACCGGAACCGTCAGCGCCAGGCCCGCAAAGATGCCGATCAGCGCGCCGCGAATGACGTTGGCCGAGCCGCCGGGCGCCCCCTCCTCGGGGCTGATGCCGGTGGCCTGCGCCAGATCGTTCTCGGCGACCGCGTCGGTCAGGGCAAAGCCGAGGTGGTCACGGTCAAACCCGCGCGCCTGAAGGTCCCTCAAGGCACCCTGGACCTGCTGCGGTTCGCGAAAGAGGGCAACGACGCTTTCCATTCCTCCGGTTTTACCACGCTCCCCCGCACCGGGGCGAGGGACAAAGGTGGCACGGGGCACGCACGCGCGCGCCCCGGACCCGGCCCCGTTCCTGCGGGCGCCGGTACGTTCCGCCCAGGGCAGGTTTTCTATACTGCGGGCATGACTGGCGTGGCCGCCCTGACCCTCCCCGGTGCCGTCTTCGAGGCGCGGCTGCGTGAGGTGCTGCGCTCGCGCGTGGCCTTTATCGAACTGATCGGCGACGACCTGGTCGCGGCGGGCGGCAAGCGGGCGCGGCCCGGCGTCACCTTTCTGGCGGCCCAGGCCCTGGGCGCCGACCCCGACAGCCCGGCCTGGAGCGCCGTGACGGACCTCGCCGTGTGCGTGGAGCTGCTGCACTCGGCCTCCCTGCTGCACGACGACCTGATCGACGACGCCGACACCCGGCGGGGCCAGCAGGCGGCCTTCCGCAGATTCGGCAACGTGGTCAGCGTGATGAGCGGCGACTTCATGCTCGCGCGGCTGCTGACGCTGCTGGCCGGAATGCCCCACGGCGCGGCGCTGACCCAGGCGTTTGGCGCGGCGGCCACCCGCATCTGCGAGGGCGAGGTCTTGCAGTTTCAGGTTGCCGCCTACGCCGACTACAGCCTGGACAACTACCTCGACGTGATTCACGGCAAGACGGCCGCGCTGGTCGAACTGGCGGCCTCGGCCCCGGCGCTGCTGCGGGCGGCTCCGGCGCCGCAGCAGGCGGCCCTCGCCACCTTCGGGCGCGCGTACGGCCTGGCCTTTCAGATGCAAGACGACCTGCTTGACCTGATGGGCGACGAGCAGGCGCTGGGCAAGCCCGTCGGCGGCGACCTGCGCGAGGGCAAGGCCACCTTCCCGGTGCTCGAGCTGCTGAAAGGTCCCCACGCCCGCGAGGTGCGCGCCGTGCTGGAGCGCCGGGCCGCCGAACCCGGCGACGCGGCGCGCGTGCGCGACCTCGCCCTGCTGGAGGGAGCGGCCGAAAGCACCCGCCAGGAGATCCGCCGCCACGCGGGTCTGGCCGTTCAGGCCCTGGGCGCGCTCCCGCCCTCCGGGGCGCGGGACGCCCTGGCCGACCTGGCCCTGCACGAGAGCCGCCGCGCCTCCTGAACCCCCCTCCCCCCTGTCCCGCCTATCCGGACAGCGCGGAGGGGGTCAGCTTGCCTGGCGCCCCGGGACGCGCCTAGCAAATGCCAGGTAGGAAGCGGGCAGCGCGGACCGCTGAAGCCTGGAAGCGCTTCAGCTTTGGCACGCGCTGGGCGCGGCTTCAGGGCGGTTGACGCCCGGCAGGATCGTGGATACAACGGGGGGCGGTTCTGCGGCGGTCCGGGCACGCCCGGCGGCGGCGGCGCCGGGCCGACCCACGTGTATCCTCGGGAGGCCAGAACCACCCAAAGGAGACTGCGTGATGAGGGCATCAGGACTCAACTGGCAGGGCCTCATGGAACAACTCCAAGAAGCGCTGCCCCACTGCGAGGTGAGCGACCAGTCGCTCGCCTACTTCAAGTATCCCAAACGCACCCTGAGCGTGAACCTGCCGGTTCGCATGGACGACGGCAGCATCCGCGTCTTTCGGGGTTACCGCACCGTCCACTCGACCGCGCGCGGCCCCAGCATGGGCGGCGTGCGCTTCAAGGCGGGCCTCAACGCCCACGAGTGCGAGGTGCTCGCCGCGATCATGACCCTCAAGTCGGCGGTGGCCGACCTGCCGCTGGGCGGCTCCAAGGGCGGCGTGGACGTGGACCCGCAGACCCTGACCTCTCACGAGCTGGAGGGCCTGACCCGGCGCTTTACCAGCGAACTCGTCGAACTCGTCGGGCCGTCCGAGGACATCCTGGCACCCGACGTGGGGTCGGACGCACAGATGATGGCCTGGATGCTCGACACCTACGGGGCGAGCACCGGCTCGACCGCGAACGGCGTGGTCGTGGGCAAGCCCCTCCCGCTGGGCGGCAGCTACGGCAGCAAGGACGCCCGGGGCCGCAGCGCCGCGCTGGTCACCGCGCGGGTGCTGGAGGCGCGGGGCGAGAGCCTCGACAGGGCCAGGGTCGCCGTCTACGGCTTTGGGGACGTGGGCCGCAAGGCCGCGCAGACGCTCGCCGCGCAGGGCGCGCTGGTGATCGCCGTGTCCGACCAGCAGGGGGCGACCTTCGCCAGCGGCGGCCTGGACCTCGCGGCCCTCTCCGAATGGCGTGAGCAACGCGGCAGCGTGCAGGGCTTTGCCACCGACATTACCCCGGAAGAGGTCATCGAACTCGACGTGGACGTGCTGATGCTCGCCTACGACTACGGCTCGGTGAACGCCGGAAACGCCCACGCCGTGCGCGCCCGCTACGTGGTGGAGGCCACCAACCGCGCGGTGCTGCCCGAAGCCGAGCGCTTTCTCAAGGGCCAGGGCGTGACCGTGCTGCCCGACCTCGTCGCCAGCATCGGCGGGGTGGTCGTCAATTACCTCGAATGGGTGCAGGACGCCAGCAACTTCTTCTGGACCCCCGAGGAGATCGAGCGGGCCATCGACCTGCGCGTCAACGCCGCCGTGGACCATGTGACTGCCCTGATGCGCACCCGCGAGGTGGACATGCGCACCGCCGCCTACGCCCTGGCGCTCAACCGCCTGCACGAGGCGGCGGTGATGCGCGGGGTGTATCCATGAAGCCGTCGGCGCTCAGCGCTCATCCGTCAGGCACCGCACGTTCTTGCTGAAAGCGGACGGCGGACTCCTGACCGCTTCTTCTTCTCGCCCCACGGAGGCTCTCCCTATGACCACCACCGAAGACCCCCAGGCCCAGGCCCTCAGCCCGCAGCGGCTCGGCCAGCATCCCATTCCCAGCTACCTCGACCCCAACAATCTCGGCCCCTACGAGATCTTTCTGGAGCAGGTCGAGCGCGTCACGCCGTATCTGGGCAAGCTCGCCTACTGGGTCGAGACCCTGAAAAGGCCCAAGCGCATCCTGGTGGTGGACGTGCCCATCCACCTCGACGACGGCACGGTCGCGCACTTCGAGGGCTACCGGGTGCAGCACAACACCTCGCGCGGCCCGGCTAAGGGCGGCGTCCGCTACCACCAGGACGTGACCCTCAGTGAAGTCATGGCGCTCTCGGCCTGGATGACCGTCAAGAATGCCGCCGTGAACCTGCCCTACGGCGGCGGCAAGGGCGGCATCCGCATCGACCCGCGCAAGTACTCGACCGGCGAACTCGAGCGCCTGACCCGCCGCTACACGACCGAGATCGGCCTCATCATCGGCCCGGACAAGGACATCCCCGCGCCCGACGTGAACACCGGCCCGCAGACGATGGCCTGGATGATGGACACCTACTCCATGAACGTGGGCCGCACCGCGACCGGCGTGGTGACCGGTAAACCCGTGACTCTGGGCGGCTCGCTGGGCCGCGCCGACGCGACCGGCCGCGGCGTGTTCGTGACCGGCGCCCAGGCGATGAAGAAGCTGGGGATGCCGCTGGAAGGCGCGAGAATCGCCGTGCAGGGCTTCGGCAACGTGGGCGAGGCCGCCTCGCGCATCTTCCACGCGCACGGGGCCAAGATCGTGGCGATTCAGGACGTGACGGGCACGGTCTACAGCGCCGCCGGGATCGATCCGGCAGCGGCCCTCGCGCACCTGCGCCAGACGGGCAAGATCACCGGGCTGCCCGGCACCGAGGAGCTGAGCAAGAGCGAGTTCTGGGACGTGGACTGCGACGTGCTGATTCCCGCCGCCCTGGAAAAGCAGATCACGCTGGAGAACGCCGGCCGCATCAAGGCGCGGGTGATCGTGGAGGGCGCCAACGGCCCCACCATTCCCGCCGCCGACGACCTGCTGGCCGAGCGCGGCGTGACGGTGGTGCCCGACGTGCTGGCCAACGCGGGCGGCGTGACCGTCTCTTACTTCGAGTGGGTGCAGGACTTTTCCAGCTTTTTCTGGACGGAAGACGAGATCAACAACCGGCTCGACCGCATCATGTCCGACGCGTTCCTGAGCCTGTGGGACGTGAAGGAGCGCCACGGCGTCACCCTGCGGACCGCCGTGTATATCGTGGCCTGCACCCGGGTGCTCGAAGCGCGGGCGCTGCGCGGCCTGTACCCCTGAGCCTGCGGCCAAGCGGCACGGAGACGGGAACCTGGCGATCAGGTTCCCGTCTCCGTGTGGGGCCGCGTTCCCGCCTCAGCTGCCGCCCGGCTTCTGGCCGCCGTCCGTCTCCTCGTAGAGCGCCGGATCGTTGGCCCCGTAGTGTGAAGCGCTGGTGCCGTCCACCGCCGCGTCGAGCAGGTCGCTCTCCTCGGCGTTGGCGGGGGGCTGGTAGACGGGGTCCGCGCCGCTCACACCTTCACTGTTCGTCTCGGTGTAGGGCTGGTCGGGCACACTGGGGGTCTGGTCGTCGGTCATGCGCCCAGGGTTTCACGCGGGCGCGGCGCGGCGCTCCCGAGCCTGCTTAAGCCCGCTTCACCTTCGGCGCCGCCCCTTGCCCGCCCCCCGCCCCGGGGACAGGGGGTCCGCCGCTTAGAATGCCCTCCATGACCGATCTTCTCAGCGGCTGGCAGCCCGCCCCCGCAGGCTTCAAGCATGTGGTGAGCGTGTCGCTGGGGGGCAGCAAGCGCAACGCCCGCGAGGAACTCACGGTGCTGGGCCAGCCGTTCGTGCTCGAGCGCCTGGGCACCGACGGCGACGTGGGCAGGGCAGCGGCGCTCTTTCAGGCGCTCGACGGGCGGGTGGACGCTTTCGGGCTGGGCGGCGCCGACCTGTACGTGATCGCGGCGGGGCGGCGCTACACCTTCGGCAACGTCCGCAAGCTGGTTTCGCACGCCAAGCTGACCCCGGTGCTCGACGGCAGCGGCCTGAAAAACACCCTGGAGCGCGACGCGGTGGCCCAGCTCGACCCGCTGCTGAACTGGAAGGCGCAAAAGGTGCTGATGGTGAGCGCCGTGGACCGTTTCGGGATGGCCGAGGCCCTAGCGGGGTCGGGCGCCGACGTGGTGTACGGCGACCTGATTTTCGGGCTGAACCTCGACGTGCCGCTGCGGTCCATCGGGGCGCTGCGGCGGGTCGCGCACCTCGCGCTGCCCGCGATCACCCGGCTGCCGCAGGACTGGTTTTACCCCACCGGGGACAAACAGGACTCCAGCGTGCAGGGCAAGGGCACCCGCTACTACGCCTGGGCCGACGTGATCGCCGGAGACACCCACTACGCCAAGCGCTACGCCCCGCGCGACCTGAGGGGCAAGACCATCCTGACCCAGACCATCACCGAAGCCGACCGCACCTGGATGAAGGAGCGCGGGGTGGCCCGGCTGGTCACCACCACCCCGCGCATGGGCAGCCGCAACTTCGCCACCAACGTGCTGGAGGCCTTTTTCGTGGCCCTCAGCGGCGGGCGGGAGGCGCTCAGCGAAGAAGAGTACCTGCGCTACATCCGCGAGGTGGGCTTCCGGCCGGAGATCACCGACCTCGGCGGGTGAGGGGCGCGGGGCAACGCTCAGCCCGCCCGCACCCCGGCCAGGAAGGCGCCGTAGGCGGCGAAGAACCGTTCGGGCTGCTCGAAGTACACGAGCGCGCCCGTCTCGAACCGCTGGAAACTCCAGTTGGGCTTATTCTCCACGTTGCTCAGGTCCCCGAAGTCGGTGAAGCGGTCGCGCGTCCCGTACGCCAGCCACGCCGGCACCGTCAGGGCCTCGTAGACCCGGTCGATGTCGGCGCTGAACAGCGTCCCGCTGATAAAGGCAAACGGCGCGTGCCGCGCCCCGGGCACGTGCGAGGTGGGGTAGTCGTACCGCAACAGCCCCTCGTCCACCGTGCCAAACGAGCCGAAGGTCAGCGCCAGGAAAAAGCGCAGGCTGGGCGAACTCGCCAGCAGGTCGTAGAAGGGCTGCCCCAGCAGCGGGTGTTCGTAGGCCCGCTTCAGCGCCGCGCTGCCCCGCGTGCTGCCCAGCCCCCCGTAGAACTGCTCGGTCTTGCCAAAGCCCGTGGGCGTGACCAGGGCGACTGACCGGAACCGCTCCGGGCGCTCGGCGGCGGCGCGGGCCAGGAACTCGCCGCCCAGCGAAAGGGCCAGGGCGTCCACCGGACCGCCGTGTTCCAAGGCGATCTCGTCGAGCACGTCGTGGATGGCGTCGGTCATCAGGCGGGGGGTATAGTTGCGGTCGGTGCGGGCCGAGAAGCCGAAGCCGGGCAGGTCGAGGGCGTACACCCGCCGGGAGGCGCGGTGGTGCTCGAACAGGGGCCGGACCTCGTAGGCGCTCGCGGCGGCGTTGACGCTGTGGATCAGCAGCAGGGGCGCGCCCGATCCCGCCACGTACACGTTCAGCGGCCCCGCGCGGCCGTCCAGGGTCCGGCGCTCGGCCTCGAGGGCGGGCGGCGGCGTGAGGTCGTGCGGAATGCGCGCGCGGCTGTAGAGGCTCCACGCCAGCCAGGCGCCCAGGGGCAGGGCCGCCGCCCAGGCCAGGGTCCGGGCCGCCGCGTGCGGAGGGGCAGAGGTCATGTCTGAGCCTAAGCGCCGCTCCCCCTCCCCCGACTTTCAGTTTCTCAGCGGACCTGAAGGCTTTCTAGGGACTCGCGGCCGCTGCCCGGGACAGTGCCCAGACCCAGGCGGCCCGCCCAAGCGTGAGCACGTCTCAACCTGACCCTCAGATGAGGCGCCGGCGCGCTGTCTAGGCTGGGGGCAAACTGCCAAAGGACGTGACCCCCATGACCCAGCCTGATCCCCGCTCCGCCATGATTCCCGACCAGCGTTCCCGCGTGAATGTCGCCACCTACGCCACCTACCCGGAGGCGCAGCGGGCGGTGGATTTCCTCAGCGACCAGAAGTTTCCGGTGGAGCGCATGGCGATCGTGGGCGAGGGCCTCAAGACCATCGAGCAGGTGACCGGGCGGCTCGACTGGGGCCGCGCGGCGGGCCTAGGCTTCGGGCAGGGGATTTTTCTGGGCCTCTTCATCGGCCTGCTGTTCGGGCTGCTGGGGCTGGGCGGCGGCAACCTGCTGTTCGCCGCCGCCTACGGCATGGTGATGGGCGCGATCACCGGGGTGGTGTGGGGCGTGGTGGGCTACGCCATGAGCGGCGGGCGGCGCGACTTTACCTCTGTCGGCGGAATGCGCGCCGAGCAGTACGTGATCCTGGCCGACAGCGACGTGGCCGAGCAGGCCCGCACGCTGCTGTCGGGCCTGCCGCCGCGCTGAGCGGACTCAGGAGGGCGCTCCCTGCCGCCGCCGCGCAGGCAGGCGCGGGCCGGATGCCCTCTGGCCGGGGTCTACCCGCGCTCACAGGGCCAGCACGTCCGCGCTGAGCTGATCGGGTCTCAGCGCTCCGGTCATCACCGAGACGGTGTCGGCCATGCTGATCTTGCGGGGATCGAGCACGGCGGCGCGCGCGCCCATGCGGTGCACGTGAATGCGGTCGGCGATCTCGAAGACATGCGGCATGTTGTGGCTGATCAGGATCACGGGCAGGCCGCTGCCGCGCACCTGACGAATCAGGTCCAGCACCATGTTGCCCTCGCGCACGCCGAGCGCCGCCGTGGGTTCGTCCATGATGACCACGTGGCGCGCAAACGCCGCGCTGCGGGCAACCGCCACGCCCTGCCGCTGTCCACCGGAGAGCGTCTCGACCGGCTGGCTCATGCTCTTGATGGCAAATTGCAGGCCCTGCATGTGGCGCACCGCCTCGCCATGCATCTTTTTCTTGTCCACGATTCGCAGCAGCCGGGCCAGGGGACCGGGCTTCAGAATCTCGCGGCCCAGAAACAGGTTTTCCGCGATGGTCATCGCCGGAGCCACCGCCAGGTCCTGGTAGACCGTCTCGATGCCCTGGCGCCGCGCGTCGCTGGGGCTGCGAAACGTCACCGGCTGCCCGTCGAGGAAGATCTGCCCCTCGTCGGGAACCACGGCGCCCGACAGCGCCTTGATCAGGCTGCTCTTGCCCGCGCCGTTGTCGCCGATCACCGCCAGAATCTCGCCGCGCCGCAGCGCGAAGTCGGCGCCCGCTATGGCGGTGACCTGTCCGTAGCGCTTGACCAGGCCGCGCGCTTCCATCACCAGCGGGACGGCGGGCACCGGGGCGGGCACCGGAACATGCTGAAGAGCGTCCATGCTAGGCCTTCCTCCGGGAAAACTGGTCGGTGGCGACGGCCAGGATAATCAGCACGCCGGTAATCAGAATCTGGTACACGCTGTTGACGCCGCTGAGGGTCAGGCCCACCCGGAACACCCCCACGATCAGCGCCCCCAGGAAGGTGCCCAGCACGTTCCCGCGACCGCCAAAGAGGCTGGTGCCGCCCAGCACCACGGCGGTGATGCTCTCCAGATTCTCGGTCTGTCCGGCGTTGGGGTCACCGGCGCCCACCCGCCCGACCAGGATCAGGGCCGCGACGCCGTACAGCAGCCCGGCCGCCGCGTACACCCCGATCAGCAGCCGGGTGGTCGAGATGCCGCTGAGGCGCACCGCTTCGGGGTTGTTGCCCACTGCGTACACGTGGCGGCCCGGCGCCGTCTGCGTCAGGAAAAACCACGCCAACCCGAAGAGCAGCAGCATCAGCACCGCGCCGTACGTAAAGGCCGTTCCGAACACGGTAAAGGTCTGCCCCAGGAAGTTCAGAGCGGGCGGCAGGTTGCTGATCGTCTGCGCGTTGGAATAGATCTGGGTCGCCGCGAAGACGATGCCGTACATGCCCAGCGTGGCGATGAAGGGCGGCAGCCGCAGCCGGGTGATCAGCACGCCGTTGAGGGCGCCGATGGTCGTGGTCACGGCCAGCGCGGCGAGAATCGCCAGTCCGGGCGGCACGCCGAGTTCCACGGCGAATTTGGTCATGATCATGCTGCCCAGCGCCATGATCACGCCGCAGCTCAGGTCGATGCCCGCCGTCAGGATCACCAGCGTCTGCCCGATGGCGATGACCGCCACGAAAGAAATCTGCTTGAGCACCAGCGACAACGTGCTTCCGGTCAAGAAGCGGTCGGACTGGGTGGCGAAGAAGAGACACGCCAGCAGCAGCGCGATCAGGGGTCCCAGCGTCGAGAGGCTGGGCAGCGCGGGGCGCCTGGGTGCTGGAGGCGCGGCGGCAGGTTGCGTCATGACGGAAGACCTCCTCGGACTCGGGGGGTGGGGGAACCGGAGCCGCGCGCGCCGGTCCGGCAGCTTCCTGCCTGCGCGCGCGGCTGTCTGAGCCTGTCCAGGCGGGCCTGGGCTTTACTGGCCCCAGCAGTTGGCGAGGCCGAACCTCGTGTCGCTGCTCTTGACGCCCGGCTGCGCCTTGTTGGTGATCAGGGTGACGCCGGTGTCGGTGTAGCCGCTGACCTTTTTGCCCGTCTTGGCGTAGGCGACCCCGGCCGCCACGCCCCGGCTGGCCATCCTCAGCGGGTACTGCTGGCTGGTCGCGGCGATCACGCCGGACTGCACGTTGCGTACCCCCGCGCAGCCGCCGTCAACCGAGACGATCATCACGTCCTTTTCGCGGCCTAGGGCCTTGAGGGCCTGATAGGCGCCCGCCGCCGCCGGTTCGTTGATGGTGTAGACCAGGTTGATGTCGGGGTTGCGTTGCAGGCAGTTTTCCATCGCCGTCTGGCCCTTGGCCTGGTCTCCGAAGGAATCCTGCGCGCAGGCCACGCCGGTGCTGACCTGATTTTTCGTGTTGGCCGTGATGCCGCGCGTGCCGAAGCCCGCCAGAAAGCCGTTGTGGCGCGCGATGCCGACCGGGTGACCGGGAAAGAGGTCGAGGGTGGCGATCACGGGCTTCTTGTTGCCCATCGCTTTCTTCGCCCATTGGCCGATCAACACGCCCGCCTGGTAGTTGTTGGTCGCAAACAGCGCGTCCACGGCGCTGACCGGCTCGGTCGGGCTGTCGAGCGCGATAACCTGTACGCCTGCGGCGCGGGCCTTTTGAATCGCCGGGATGATCGCCTTGGCGTCGCTGGGCGTGATCAAGATGGTCTTTGCCCCGGCAGCCACCATGTTCTCGATGGCGCTGACCTGCCCGGCGTTGTCGCCGTCGGCCTTTCCGGCAGCGGTGAGCAGTTTGGCGCCCAGCCGGGTGGCCTCCTTTTGCGCGCCCTCCTTCATCTTCACGAAAAAGGGGTTGGTTTCGGTCTTGGTGATCAACCCGATGATGGGGGGCGCGCTGCTCTGCGCGAGGGCCAGGCTCACAGCGGCGGTCAGGGTCAGCGTGAAGGCAGGGATCAGCTTGGCGTGGCGCATGGCAGGCTCCTGGAGAGGGAAAGAGGGCGGCGAGACGGGGCGGACGGCCGGGGGTCGGGTTAGGGAGGCGGCGCGGCGGTGGACTGCCGGACGATCAGGGTGGTGGGCAATTGAACCCGGGCCGGGGAGGCGCGGCTCCTCGCCGGGCGGCTGAACTGGGCGATCAGCAGGTCGCACGCGAGCACGCCGAGGTCATAGGTCGGCTGCGCGACCACCGTCAGCGGGGGCAGCATGGTCTGTGCCCAGCGGGAATCGTCGAACCCCACGATGGACAGGTCCCCCGGGATGTTCAGGCCACGTTCCCGCGCGGCCAGAACCGCGCCCACGGTCATCTCGTTGTTGCCGACGAACAGGGCGGTGGGCCGCTCGTCTGCGGGCAGGTCCAGCAGGCGCAGCGCCGCTTGGCGGCCGTCTTCCTGACGGTGGTGACCGGGCAGCACCAGCTGTTCGCGGTAGGGCACGCCCGCCCCCAGCAGGGCCTGCCGAAACCCGGCGTGGCGCTCGACCGCCGTGCTGATGTCCTGCTGACCCACGATCATCCCGATGCGGGTGTGGCCCAGCGCGACGAGGTGGGCTGTGGCGGCCTCGGCCCCGCCCACGTTGTCCACCGTCACGGTGGTCGCGGCCGGATTGCCGGTCACGCGGTCAAGCTCGACGACCGGCAGGTTCGGCAGCAGGCGCAGATTCTCGCGCGCCCGCGCCGTGGGCACCAGGATCAGGCCCTGCGGCAGGTGACCGCGCAGGGTATCGAGCGCCCGGCCCTCCTTGCCGGGGTCCTCGTCGGTGTTGAACAAAAAGGCCGTATAGCCGTGCCGATCGGCGGCGTCCTGCACGCCCTTGGCCAGCGTGGCGTGAAAGGGATTGAGAATGTCGGTGACGACCAGGCCGATGGTCCGCGTCTGGCGCTGGCGCAGGCTGCGGGCGAGCACGTTGGGCTGATAGTCCAGATGCCGCGCGGCACTCAGCACCCGCTCGCGGGTCGCCTGGGCCACCATATCGGGGCGGCTCAGCGCGCGCGACGCGGTGGCCGTCGAGACGTTGGCGAGGGCGGCGACCTCCTGAATGCTCGACATTGCAAACCTTTACACCCTTTTCCGAGAAGGCAAGGCGCCTGGCCGCTTGAGTACGCCACACAGTCTTGCAAACGATTACATTGAGATGTCTCGAGTGTGCGCCGCGAGGGGGTGGCCTGTCAAGTCCCGGGAGCCACGAACGGACCGCCCAACCGTTGGCGCCCGTGGCCGTCCCGTCTTGGGGGCGGGCCAGGGCGGGGGCTGCCGGTTCACCCCGGCGGCCCCCTCCGCAGGGAGCACCCGGACGTGGCCGCAGGCGGCGAGGAAAGAGGGCTGCGCCCCCCTTGTGCCTCCGGCAGGAACATGGCGGCCAAATTGGGCAGGCGGGTAGCATGGCCACATGACTCAACCGGGTACAGAACTTCAGGAACTGATCGCCGAGATGGAGCAGCGCCGCACCCGGGTCGAGGCGGGCGGCGGCCCCGAGCGCCAGCAAAAGCAGCGCGAGGGCGGCAAACTCACCGCGCGCGAGCGCATCGAGCGGCTGCTTGACCCCGGGTCCTTTCTGGAACTCTCGACCTTTGTCGAGCACGGCCCCAACCGCCTGATGGCGGGCGTGGACGCGCCGGGAGAGGGCGTGGTGACCGGGCGCGGCACCATTCAGGGGCGGCAGGTGTTCGTCTTCAGCCAGGATTTCACGGTGCTGGGTGGCTCGCTGGGCAAGATGAACGCGGCCAAGGTCACCAAGGTGATGGACCTGGCCGCCAAGACGGGCTGCCCGGTGATCGGCCTCAACGACAGCGCGGGCGCCCGCATTCAGGAGGGCGTGGATTCCTTGTCGGGCTACGGCGAGATCTTTTACCGCAACGCGATCTACTCGGGCAGCGTGCCGCAGATCAGCGCGATCCTGGGACCGTGCGCGGGGGGCGCGGTGTACTCGCCCGCCCTGACCGACTTCATCGTGATGAGCCGGGGCAGCTCGTACATGTTCATCACCGGGCCGGAGGTCATCAAGTCGGTCACCCGCGAGGAAGTGACGTTCGACGGGCTGGGCGGCGCGGACGTGCACACCCGCAAGTCGGGCGTGGCGCACCTGGCCTATGACGGTGACGAGGCGGTGCTGGACGGCATCCGCGACCTGCTCTCGTACCTGCCGCAAAGCGCGCGCGAGCAGCCGCCGGTGCGCGAGTGCCTCGATCCCCTGGACCGCCCCAACACCCGGCTGCTCGATATCGTGACGCCGGACCAGCGCAAGCCCTACGCGATGCACGACGTGATCCACGAACTCGTGGACGAGGGCACCTTTCTGGAAATCCAGCCGAACTGGGCCAAGAACATCCTCTGCGGGTTCGCGCGGCTGGGCGGGCAGAGCGTCGGCATCGTGGCGAACAATCCCCGGGTGATGGCAGGTACTTTGAACATCGACGCTTCGGACAAGGCCGCGCGCTTTATCCGCACCTGCGACTGCTACAACGTGCCGATCCTGACGCTGGTGGACGTGACCGGCTTCCTGCCGGGCGTGGCGCAGGAACACGCCGGGATCATCCGCCACGGGGCGAAGATGCTCTACGCCTACGCCGAGGCGACCGTCCCCAAGATCACGCTGATCACCCGCAAGAGCTACGGCGGGGCGTACCTCGCCATGAACTCGCGCGACATGGGCGCCGACGTGGTGTACGCCTGGCCCACCGCCGCCGTCGCCGTGATGGGCGCCGAGGGAGCGGCCAACATCGTCTACCGCCGCGAGATTGGGCGCTCAGACAATCCCGAAGCCACCCGCGCCGCCAAGATCGCCGAGTACAAGGAGACGTTCGACAACCCCTACGTGGCCGCCGCCAAGGGCTATATCGACGATGTGATCCCGATGGAAGACACCCGCCGCCGCCTGATTCAGACGTTCGAGATGCTGCGCGGCAAGGCCGAAGCGCGGCCCTTCAAGAAGCACGGAAACCTGCCGCTGTAAGGCCGGGGCGATCAGGACGCGGCGGCCCCCCTTACCAGAAAGGGGACCGCCGCGACTGGGGAGAGGCAAACTCCCCCTTATTCAGCTTCAGCGGGCGCCGAAGTTCTGGACCCAGTAGTGGCTGTAAGAGCCGCCCTGCGCGTAGCCGACGCCCAGTTCGCGAAAAGCGGGGTTCATGATGTTGCGGCAGTGGCCCTCGCTGCGCAGCCAGCCGTCCACCACGCTCTCGGGGGTGGGCTGCCCGGCGGCGATGTTCTCGCCGATGGTCCGCCAGGGGTAGCCGGTCGCGGTGACGCGCTGGGCCATCGTGCGCCCGTCAAGGCTGGTGTGGCTGAAGTAGTTCTTGGCCGCCATGTCTGCCGCGTGCCCCTGCGCCGCCTGCGCGAGCTGGGCGTTGTAGGCCAGCGGGGCGGCGGCGGCAAAGGAGGTGGCGCCGCAGCTGCGGGCCTGGGCACGCGCGGCGTTCGTCAGCTCCAGCACCCGCTGGGGAAAGGTACCCGGGGTGGGTGCGGGGGCCGGAGCCGGGGCCGGCGCAGGAGCCGTCGTGGCCGCAGTCACAGTCAGCGTGAAGTCGATATAGACGCTGCGGTTGGCCGTCAGCGCCGTGCGGATAACCGCGTTGCCCGCGCCCCGGGCCGTGATCAGGCCCGTCTGGGTCACGGTGGCGACCGCCGCGTTGCTGGTGGTCCAGGTCAGTTCGCCGGGCAGCGGCGCGCGGCCCCCGACCGTGACGCTGAGCTGCCGGGTCTGGCCGACCACCAGCGAGCCTGCGCTGGCCTGGGTCTCCAGCTGCGTGGCAAGGCCGGGAGCCGGAGTTCCCGCCGTGGGCGAGGACCCCGCCGGGGGCACCGAACCGCAGGCGGCGAGGGTCAGGAGGCCTCCGAGGAGGGCGGCGCGTTTCAACAGGCACATGGCCCCCAGTAGACCCACCCCCGACGAGTAAAGGATGAGTAAAGGAGACGTGGCCCTCATGGACGGGTGGGGGCGCCGCTGGCCCGTTTCAGACCCGCTGACCTCACAGCAGCGAGAAGCGCACCGTCTCCCCGCCCACGAGCGCGAGGGGGCTGGAGTCGGGCAGGCTGGCGCGCAGGTGGGTCCCCAGCGCCTGGGCCGCGTTCAGCAGCGGCGCGTCCACACCGGGGTCGAGCGTGCCCCACAGGTGGGCGTGTCCGCCGCCTCCCGGCCCGGCCCGCCACAGCAGCGCCCCCAGCGCCTCGCCGCCCGCGTAGGCCAGCAGCAGCGCGGTGTCGCGGTCGCCCTCCAGGCGGGCTGCCAGGTGCCGCGCCAGGGCAGGTGCCCACTCCGGCGTCTCGTAGGCCTCGGCAAGGACCCCGGCCCACAGCGGTAAGGAGAGGCGCGATACCTGCTCGACCACCACGCCCCCGGCCCGCCCCTGCGGCAGGTAGCTGCCCACCCGGACCGCCCCGACCTCCTCTCCAGCCACGGGCACGGCGGTCGCCACCAGCCGGGCGCGGCCCTGCGGCGAGGTCCCGTCCGGGGCGCAGTCCGCGCCGGGCAGAAAGGTCGCGTTGAGGGCCAGCACGTTGACCCCGGGGGTCTGCAACGTCACCGCGCCGCCCCGGTCGCGCCGCTCGGACGCCAGGGGAGCGAAATAAGCCACCAGTTCGGCCAGAACGGAGGGCAGCCCGGAAGACGACATGCCGTCAGACTAGCCGCAGCGCCGGCCCCTCCGGGCCGCGAGGCTGTCGCGAACGGCGGCCATAACCGCCCGGCACACAGGCCCGCAAAAAAGACGCCGTCTCCGGGGCGGAAACGGCGTGCAGGGTGGTGACCCCAACGGGACTTGAACCCGTGTCTGCGCCTTGAGAGGGCGCTGTCCTGACCGCTAGACGATGGGGCCGTCCGGGGGGGTGCGCCGCCCGGGTGGGCGGGTGTCAGGCGCGAAGAGAGAGTGTAGCGGGGAAGTCCCCGGGAAGTCAAGCGCCGCCGCCCCCATCTCATTCCAGGTCGTCGTAGTGGTGCAGCAGCGCCGCTCCCGGGTCGCCGCCCGCGTGGTGGTGGCGGGCCACCAGGCGGGTCACCTGGGGCCGGGCGCCCGCGCGGGCCAGCAGCTGCGCTCCCAGTTCGGGGTGATAGGCCCGCACCGACAGCGCTCCGAACGGCAGCAGCCGGGCCACCCGGTTGGGCACCGCCCCCACCAGCACCCGCTCGGCCACCCGGTAGGGGCGGATACTTTTGCCGCAGTCGTGCAGCAGGGCGGCCGCCACCAGCTCCGGGGCGGCGCCGGGGTGATCGCGCAGCAGGTGGCGCGCCACCCGGCAGGCGTGTTCGCGGTCACGGGGGTCCATGCCCAGGTACACCCGCACTTCGGCAGGAGTCAGCCACGGCCCTGCCCAGGCGTCTTGCGGGTAGGCCAGCCGGGGGCTGAGGCTGCGGGCCAGCCGCCGCACCTTGCCCAGGTAACCGCGCGCCTTGCGCTCCAGCCGGGCGGCCAGGGTCAGGGCCGGCAGACGGGGCGGCGGAACCACTGGGGGCAGGCGGGCCGTGGGGCCCTCCACCCCGCCCCGCTCCGGGGAAGAAGGCCCGGCGCGGCCCCGGACCGTCTCGCGGGCGCTCAATCGGCGGCGGCGTCGCCGGCGTCGCCGGATTCGACCTCCAGGGCCGCCAGCGCCCGCTCGGCGCTCATCGCGGCGCGGGTGCCCGCTCCCACGCTGGTCGCCAGCTGGCGGTAGACGTAGTCGGACACGTCGCCCGCCGCGAACAGCATCGGCACACTGGTGTAGATCTCGTCGGTGACCTCGACGTACCCGTCGTCGCGCAGCCCCACGGTGCCCTGCACGAAGCTGGTGTTGGGCACGTGGCCGATAAAGATGAACACGCCGTCGGTGGGCATCGCCGTGACCTCGCCGGTCTTGAGGTGCTTGAGGCGCACGCCCGTCACGTGGCCCTCGCCCTCGATCTCCTCGACCGCCGTGTCCCAGATGAACTTCATCTTGGGGTTGGCAAAGGCGCGGGCCTGGGCCACCTTGTTGGCGCGCAGGGTATCGCGGCGGTGGATCAGGGTGACCTCCTCCGCGAACTTGGTCAGGAACAGGCCTTCCTCGACCGCCGCGTCGCCGCCCCCGACCACCACGACCTTCTTGCCCCGGTAAAAGAAGCCGTCGCAGGTGGCGCAGGTCGAGACGCCCTTGCCCCAGAAATGTTCCTCACCGGGCACGTCGAGACGCTTGGGATTGGCCCCGGTCGCCAGGATCACGCTCTTGGCGCGGTAGGTGCCGCCGTAGCCGCGCACCGTGAACGGGTACTCGGGCGCGCCCTCTTCACGCCCGATGGCCTCCACTTCCTCCATCTCGATGCGGGCGCCGAACTTCTCGGCCTGCTGCACCATGCGCTGCGCGAGTTCCATGCCGGGAATCGGTTCGGGAAACCCCGGGTAGTTCTCGACCTCCTCGGTCTGCGCGATCTGCCCGCCGGGCAGGCCCTTTTCGAGCACGAGCGTGCGGAGGCTGGCGCGGCCCGTGTAGATGGCCGCCGTCAGCCCGGCGGGACCGCCGCCGACGATCACCACGTCGTAGTCCTGGGGCGTGTGGGGAACGCTGGTCATGCCCGCAGCCTACCAGAGCGGCTTCGGCCCGAAGGTCAGCCGGGCACGCTTTGTTTTTTAAAGCAGCGGTGCGGGCCGGGTCGTGCGGCCGAAGGGCCAGAGCCTGGAGGCGCACATGGCATCCGGCTAAGCGGACTCCGTCCTGCACGCGAGACAAGGCCGTTCCCACTGGCCTGCGCCCGGCCAAGCAAATCCCCCCGCACGGGGCGGGGGGATGGGCTGGCTGGGGCACTAGGACTCGAACCTAGATTAACGGTGTCAGAGACCGTCGTCCTGCCATTAGACGATGCCCCAACGCGAACACTCTGACCTGCTCTCCCGGGGGTGAGCGTGAGGGAGTATAGCGGGAGGCGGGGGGACCGTCAACTCCCCGGGCCGGGGCCGGGGCCTCGGGGGAGACCTGCCGGGTACCGGGAAGGCCGAGTGGACCGCGTTCAAATCGCGCTTGCCCCCTCTCGGGGGTGGTGTTACACTGAGGTGTTGCCGCGCACAGCGCAGGTACAGGTTATGCGGGACGCGCCGCCCCAGGGCAGCGCTTCCGCAGGAGGAGCAGGAGTTCATGGAAGACCAGACCCAGATCCCCGCCGCAGAGGGCGGGAACACTCAGCCCACGCCGGGCACCGAGCAGCAGACCCCCACCCCGCAGGCCGCCGCCCCGGCGCAGGCCGCCAGCACCCAGGCCAGCCCTGAGGAGCGCGAGTACCCCGCCATGACCATGGAGGACGTGCTGGCCAGCGAGTCCACCGAGCACCAGGCGGTCAGCCGGGGCGACATCGTGGACGGCACCGTGGTGTTTATCGGCCAGGAAGGCATCGCGGTGGATGTCGGCGCCAAGGTGGAGGGCACCATTCCCCTCAACCAGATCGGCGACGAACCCGTCACGCTGGAGCAGGCCCAGGAGATGTACAAGCCCGGTGACAAGATCGAGGCGTACGTCGTGCGGGTGGACCTTGCCAACAGCCAGATCGTGCTTTCCAAGAAGCGTGCCGACCAGGACAAGGGCTGGCGCGTGCTGGAAAAGATGCAGGAAAACGACGAGGCGTTCGAGGTCGAGGTGCTGGAGAAGGTGCGCGGCGGTCTGGTGGCCCAGGTCGAGGGCATCCGGGCCTTCCTGCCCGCTTCTCAGGTGGACACCCGCCGGGTCAACGATCTGGACCCCTACGTCGGCAAGCCCCTGATGGTCAAGCTCATCGAGCTGAACCGCAAGCGCAACCGCGTGATCATCAGCCACCGCGCGATCATGGAGGCCCAGAAGGCCAAGGCCCGTGAAGCCACGGTCGGCCAGCTCACCCCCGGCGCGCAGTTCGAGGGCGAGGTCGTCGAGATCACCGATTTCGGCGTGTTCGTGAACCTCGGCGGCATCGACGGGCTGGTGCACCGCTCTGAACTCACCTACGGCCGCTTCAACCACCCCCGCGACGTGGTCAAGGTGGGCGACAAGGTGCAGGTCCAGGTCATCGACGTGGACGAGGGCCGCGAGCGCATCAACCTCTCCATGAAGGCCCTCACCGAGGACCCCTGGGAGGGCGCGGTCGAGAAGTACTCCATTGGCCAGCGCGTCAAGGGCAAGGTCACCAACCTCACCAACTTCGGCGCCTTCGTCGAACTGGAAAGCGGTCTGGAGGGCCTGGTCCACGTCAGCGAGATGAGCTGGACCAAGCGCGTGCGTCATCCCAACGAGGTCCTGAAGGAAGGCGACGAGGTCGAGGCGGTCATCTTGCGCATCGATCCCAAGGACCGGCGCATCAGCCTGGGGATTCGTCAGACCACGGACGATCCCTGGAGCGCGCTGCCCGACCGCTACCCGCCCGGCACGCCTGTCAAGGGCAAGATCACCGGCATGACCGATTTCGGCGTGTTCATGGAGATCGAAGAGGGCATCGAGGGCCTGATCCACATCAGCGAACTCGACACGGCGCGCGTGAACAACCCCGCCGACCTCTTCAAGAAGGGTGACGAGATCGAGGCCGTGATCCTGAACATCGACCCTGTCGAGCAGCGCGCGAGCCTCTCGCGTCGCCGGGCGATGGGCGGCGGCGGTCCGGTGCGCGACTTTGTCAGCCAGGGCGGCGGCTCGCGCAGCGACCGCTACAGCGGCGGCGGCCAGGGCGGCGGGCGCAGCGGTGGCGGCGGACGCGGTGGGCGCGGCGGCGGCGCCGACTACGCCTTCAACGCCAAGGACGCGCAGCAGGGCGGCAAGATCAGCACGAAGCTAGGCGACGTGTACGCCGACCTCTTCGCGCAGTTCGGCCTGGGAAGCGACAAGAAGGACGACGCCAAGGCCGAGGGCGCGGGCGACAGCGCGGCCGAAGGCACCACCGAGAAGCAGGGCGAGTAACCCTTCCTTTCATTAAGCGAGAGGCCCCCGGAGGCAATTCCGGCGGGCCTCTTTCCTTTTGTTCATGCCCTGTGCGCTCCCGGAGTACGCTGCGGCCATGACCACCTTCAGCTGGGGCATTCTCGGCGCCGCACGCATCGCCCGCGCGCTCATCCCGGCCATCCGCGCTTCGGGCGGTGAGGTGACGGTGCTGGGTGTGCGCGACCCCGGCTCGGACCGGGCGCGAGCCTTTGCCGCTGAGTGGGGCATCGGGCACGTCGGAACGTATGCCGACGTGATCGCCTCGGACGTGCAGGCGGTCTACAACCCGCTGCCCAACGACGCGCACCAGCCCTGGACCGAGGCGGCGCTGCGGGCAGGCAAACACGCCCTGACCGAGAAACCGCTCACCCTGAATGCCACGGAGGCGCAGGCCCTGGCCGACACGGCGGCGCAGACGGGCGGGGTGCTGCTGGAGGCCTTCGCCTACCGCTTTCAGCCCCACGTAGCGCGGCTGCGCGAAATCGTGGCGAGCGGGGAACTGGGCGAGGTGCGGGCCTACCGGGGGGCCTTCGGCTTTCCCCTGACCCATCCCGGCGACTTCCGCTGGAACGCGGACAAAGGCGGCGGCGCCCTGTACGACGTGGGCTGCTACGCCGTGAACCTCGCCCGGCTGCTGCTGGGCGAGCCGCAGCGGGTGACGGCCCAGGCCCGCTGGACGCCGGGCGGGGTGGACCTGGGCCTCAGCGGCACGCTGCATTTCGCAGAGGCGCTCGGCACCATCGACTGCGCCTTCGACTGGGGAGACGAGGCCAGCCAGCTTTTCACGGTGGTCGGGACAGCGGGCCGCCTGTCGATGGACGGGGCCTTTCACAGCAAGCCGCCGGGTGACCTGACGTTGCGGGTGCGGACGGCGGCGGGCGAGCGCGAGGAGACCTATTCGCCCGTCGACGGCTACGCGGCGATGGTCACGCACTTTGGGCGGGTGGCGCGCGGCGAGGAGACGGCGCGCTTTCCGCCCGAGGACGCCGTGCGGCAAGCGCGGGTGCTCGACGCCCTGTTCGCGGCGGCGCGGGAGGGGCGGGAAGTCACGGTCGCCCGCTGACATCGGCGCTCAGCGCGGGGGCCAGACCAGCTCTTCCGCCCCTCTGGCCCCCGCGCTGAGGCTCAGGGCAACGGCCAGCGCACCGTGCCCACTTGATCGGTCCGCCACACCTTCGCGCCCACTCCCCCCACCCGTTCCAGCACGTCGGGGTGTGGGTGGCCGTAGGTGTTGCGGCCCACGCTGATCAGCACGTCGGCGGGCGTGCCCTCGCGCAGGATCGCCGCGCCTGTGCTGTAGCGGCTGCCGTGGTGCGCGGCCTTGAGCAGATCGAGATCACCCACGCCCACCCGCGCCTCGGTGTCGGCGGCGAGATCGCCCAGCAGGGCGGCGCGGAATCCGCGCGACTCGACCGTCAGGGCCACGCTGTTGTCGTTGTCCTCCTCTGACCAGACCTCGCCCGGCGGCCACAGCACGGTCAGGGTCACGCCGTTCACGCTGACGCGGTCGCCCCGGCGAACTTCGCGGACAGGAACCCCGCGCTCGGCGGCGACACCCAGCAATTCGGTGAGTTCGGGGTCGTCCGCCTTGCGCTGGCCAATCCACAGTTCGCCCACCGGCACCGAGCGCAGCACGCTGGAGAGGCCCTCTGACATTTCCAACAGACAATGCGAGTGTGAAGGCCCGAAACTGAGTTTTGACACACCGCTCCCTGCAAACGACCGCCAAGTATGCCCGAACGTGACTCCTTTCCATGCGAGCAATGTGCTCAGGAGGCTGCAAAGATGGGTTCACGAGAGATCGCCATTCTCACCCACAGCGTCGGCGGCAAGGTCCATGTCCCCGGACAGCCCGGGTCCGTCCGGACCGAATCCACCCTGGAGACGGACTTCACCCTGTTGTGTGCCTTCGACCCTACCGTCGAGCAGATCGAGTCCCAGCCCGTCACCATCCCCTACCGCGACCCCACCGGGCGGGAGCGCCACTACACCCCCGACTTCCTGGTGCAGTACCTCCCCGACCGCGACTGGGTGAGGCGCAAGGTCCCTGAGCTGGTCGAAGTGAAACGCACGGAGGACCTCACCCGGCGCCACGACGAATACGCCCTCAAGTTCGAGGTCGCCCGCGCCTACGCCGAGTGGCGGGGCTGGACCTTCCGCATCGTCACCGACCAGGACCTGCGCGGCCCTTACCTCCAGAACGCCAAGTTCCTGCTCCCCTACCTCCGGCGCCCCGCCTGGCACGAGCCGACCGCCTGGGATATTCGCAAGGCGATGGAGACGCTCAGGGAGGCTGAGGTCCGTGCCCTGCTCGCCACCCTGACCCCGGACCCGGAGGCCCAGTTGCGGTATCTCCCCCACATCTGGCAGATGGTCGCCTACCGCTACCTCGGCGCAGACCTCCAGCTTCCCCTCAACATGCGGACCCCCCTGACCTATCTGCCGCACGATCCCTATCCGCTGAAAAAGGACTGGATTCATGACGGACCCCGTTGAGAACGTCCTCCAGCCGGGCCTGGTGGTCCAGCACCGTCGCCAGCGGCACGTCATTGTCAGCATCCTCGACCTGGAGACCGTGCTGCTGCGAAACCTCGAATCCGGGGGCATCGTCCGGGTCGCCGTCCGTGACCTCGACCCCCAGCGCCCCTTCACCCATCTGGAGAAGCGGCCCCTGGACCTCACCATGGTCGAGGAGGAACCCTGGAAAGCCGCGACCACCCGCTACAACACCATCGAACCGCTGCTCGCGCTCCCCAAGGGAGCGCGGACCCAGGCCCGTGTGGCAGAACGCGCGGCAGCAGCAGGCGTTCACCCCGCCACGATCTACCGCTGGATCGACGCCTTCGAACAATCGGGCAAACTCTCCGCCCTGCTGCCCAAAGAACGCCGGGACAAAGGGTCCTACAAGATCGACACCGCCACCGAGGCCATCGTGCAGGAGGTCATCGACGAGCTATACCTCACCCGCCAGCGACGTGGGGTCAGGACCGTGGTGCGCGAGATCGAACGCCGCTGCCGCGAGCGTGGACTGATGGTTCCCCACTACAATACCGTGAGGAAGCGGGTGCAGGACCGCAGCGCCTATATCGTCACCGAGCGCCGCCTGGGCAAGAAAGCTGCCGAGGACAGGTACGGCACGGATACCAAACCCTTTCCTGGCGCGGATTACCCGCTGTCGGTCGTGCAAATGGACCACGTGGAGTTGGACCTGGAATTGGTGGACGACCTGGAAGGCAGACCCATCGGCAAGGCCTGGCTCACGTTGATGATCTGTGTCCGCACCCGCATGATCCCCGGGTTCTATCTGACGCTCGACGATCCCAACGCCTTCTCCGTCGGCATGTGCGTCGCCAATGCCATCCTGCCGAAGGACGACCTCCTCGCCAAGTACGGCGTCGATGCCCAGTGGCCCATCCAGGGCTTTCCCCGGATGATTCACACCGACAACGCCCGGGAGTTTCACAGCGCCGCGCTGGAACGGGCCTGCGCGGAGTACGGTTTCTCGCAGGACTACCGGCCCCGGGGTCAGCCTAAGTTCGGTGGGCATGTGGAACGTCTGGCGAAGACCTTCAACGACATGCTGCACGAGGAACCCGGCACGACCTTCGGGAGTCCGGCACGGCGGGGCGACTACGATGCCGCGAAACAGGCGGTGTACACGCTCGACCGACTGGAAGAGTGGGTCGTCAAGCTGATCAAGATTTACCACGGCACCTACCACACTGGGATTCAGACCACTCCCCTCCAGCGCTACCTGGACGATGTGCGCGGCGACGACACCCGGCCCGGCATCGGCATCCACGTTCCCAATGTCGATCCGCACCGGCTGCGGCTGGACTTCATGCCCTTCTTCGAGCGCACCGTCCAGAGCCACGGCGTCCAATTTGAGACAGTGCGCTACTACCACGATGTGCTGCGGCCCTGGGTCGGTGCGCCCGACCCCAAGCACGTCAAGCGTGCTCGCAAACTGCTGTTCCGCTACGATCCGCGCGACATGAGCCGGGTGTTCTTCTACGACCCGGAACTGCGTGAATACTTCCCGATCCCGTACCGTGACACCTCCTTTCCCGCCCTGAGCAAGTGGGAGATTCGGGAAGCGAAACGCCACGCGGTCGCGCGGGGGAAGGCCGCCGTGGATACCGAAGCCCTCTTTGCCGCCCATGCCGACCTCCAGCGGACACGCGACACCGCCACCAAGGAAACCAAGGCCCGCCGCCGCTCCGCCCAGCGCAAGCGCTTGGTCAAACCGGTCGTTCCCGACGAGTATTTCCAACGTGAGGCGCCGTCCGTAGGGGACCCGTCGTCTTCTTCCGAGGCGAAAAAGTCGCTGGTCTACGTCCCCGGATTCGAGGAGGTGGACTTCGCGTGACGCCCTATCCCCATCTCAACCCTGCCCTTCATCCCCTGATGGAGGGCAGTGACCTGGACCGGAACCAGCACGTCCTCACACCCCGCTGGATCAGCTATCCGCAGGCCACTGCCGTGCTCGACCGGCTCCAGTACGTATTTGACCACCCACGGATGCACCGGATGCCCAACCTTGTCATCGTCGGCGGTTCCCACAACGGCAAGACGCTGGTGGCTGGACGGTTCGTTAAGCGGCACCCTGCCAACCACGACCTGCGGGCTGCCCGCACGACCATCCCCGTCCTGATGGTTGATGCCCCGCTGACCCCCGATGAGGGGCGTCTCTATGATCAGCTTCTGGACGGATTCAACGCTCCCTACCGGCTCAGGGACGACCCGAGGGCGAAGCGCAAGCAACTGAAGGAGTTGCTGCGTGAGAGCGCGACGCGAGTGCTGATCATCGACGAAATTCACAACATGATCGCCGGGTACACAGCGAAGCAACGTCTGATGCTCAACGCCCTGAAGGACCTCAGCAATGACTTGCGTCTTCCTATCGTCGTTGTCGGCACTGTCGCCGCCCTGCGGGCCATTCAGACAGACCCGCAGTACGCCAACCGGTACGAACGGGTTTCCCTCCCCGACTGGCGCTATGACGACAGCTTCCGCATGTTCCTGCGCCAGTATGAAACCACCCTTCCCCTCAAACGTGCCTCGGGGTTGGCCGATGAGGCACTGGCTCGGCGTATTCATAGCCTGAGCGAGGGTCTGATCGGGGAGGTGGCGAAGATTCTGGCAGAGGCTGCCCGCATGGCTATCTCAGATGGGACGGAGCAGATCGACGCCAGGAAGCTGGACAATCTCCCCTACTACGTTTCACCGTCGCAGCAGCGGGAGCGGGTGGAGTTGTGAGCATTAGGGGGCAGCGGCCTCTGCCAATGCGTCCGCCACCGCTGGAAGACGAACTGTGCTCCTCCTGGTTGATTCGGCTCGCTCGCGCCAACGGGACGACCCTGGCACACCTGTATCGCACCCTTACCCCGAACGACCACCATTTTGAGCAGGACCTCGACCGCAGAGTCCTGCCCAATCTGGTAGGCGGGCTGGAGAGGGCGACAGGGGTTCCGCGCACACGGATCGAGGAGATGACGCTCGACGCCCTGGAGAGCAAGTTGCGCCGCCCCAGTGGCAACAGGGTAGGTCGTCGCTGGGTTCTTCCCCTGAAGTTCCAGTACCGCCGGGTTCATGCCTTCGGGATGCAGTGCTGCCCGGACTGCCTGGCAGAGGACGAGATGCCCTACTACCGGCGTGCCTGGCGTCTGGCCTTCATGACCGTCTGTCCCAGGCACAAGCGGCTCTTGCTGGATCAATGTCCGGCTTGCGAGTCCCCGATTCATTACCGCGCGACTCCGGCGGCCACCCGTGGGCCGGATGCCGACCCGGCGTCACTTGCTTCCTGTGGCTGGTGCGGACTGGATTTCAGAGACCTCAGCTTCGGACAGTACGACGAACGTTCCCTCACGCTCGAACGAGGAGACTACCACTTCAGTCGTCAGAGTCCGCGCTTCCGCAGGCCACTGATCAGCAAGATCAGACGCGATGCCCACTTTCAGGGCAGATTGCTGGAAGCTGTAAGTGGGGGTGATTACGTGTTGAACGGCACCCCCCTCGCTGTCCGGGAGTTGATGGAAGGGCTGTTTCAGTTGACGCGACTGCTGATGCACCTTCCCGGAGCGGAGGCATGGCGCCGGGCGCTGCACGAGCTTGCTGACGACATGCGCCTCTGTGGAGTGGAGAGCGACAGGGCTATCCTGCAATTCGAGGTGTTGAGGGTGGAGGAGCGGGACCGCATCATGACTCCGCTTGCCTGGCTGCTGAACGACTGGCCTGCGAGGTTCCATAAAGTCTCAGAAGGAGCAGGGGTCGGGCGACAGCAACTCCTCAAAAATGCGCGTCCGGTTCCCACTTGGCTGAAGCAGGAGGTCGCTCGTTACAGCAGGCTGGAGGGCTACGACCACCTACGACCACACATCAATGGAACGAAGGAGGGGGCCAGACGCTGAAACTTTTTCAGAATTTAACCCCTTCCATGTGCTAAATATGAGGAGTCGTGTCTCAACGCCCCTGGATCGAAAATTTCTGGAAGGAGACAAAGGTCTCCAGAATCCTGATACTCGATTCCCTCCAGGGAACTCTCCTGACCGTCTGGTTTCTGGTGCTCTGGATGAGCGCTCAATGGATCGTCGAACAGGTGCAGCGCCACTTGGATCTGGAGGGATCACCAACTTTCGATTTTCTCTCAATTTGCATTGATCTCATCCTTGGGGGTGGGTTCGCCGCCAGCTTGGCGCTCTATGTGTGGAAAAGTGTGGGCGATCTCAGGGTAAAGTTAGGCCTAAGCAGCGCACAATCAGTTAAAAGAGAATGGAAGGGGGAGCCTCCACAGCCGCCCGCTGCCCGGAGATTCCCCAAAAGCAAGGCGCGGCGGCGCCGGAGGAGATGATGCCGATGACAGCACAGACAGGCCCACAGAAAACACCAGTGGGGGCCAACCGGCGCTGGGGTCGGGTGCCGGGCATCTCTTATTCAGCATTCTTGCGCCAAACTCAAGTGCTGGCGACCATTGTCGCGTCCCTACTTTCGATCTTTGCCGTTGTGGTTTTTGCCCTTGTGGCGGGCGGTGAGGCGCTAGCAGCATTCTCACTCTTCGCTACGTTTATTATCGTTACTGTGGGAGTAAGTAATATATTTCTTATTACCAAAATGTTCCTGAGTCGGACGTTGGCTCCTAGTGCTATGAGAGATAAAGCGTTGCGCCAGAACATTTCCGAAGATCACATAGATAATTTTAACATAATAGTCCTGAAAATCCTTAGGTTTATAGTGTTTGTAGCAGCAAGCTTAGTCATGCTGGTAGTTCCAGTCCTCTTTGGCGTCTTATTCCGTGTGGCTGAAAAATTTGGCGTTCCAGTGGCTTTGAGTGTCGCGGCTGTAATCATTCTGCTGATTATATGCTTCCATTACCCCCACGGTCCCGGCTGGGATTTTCTGCGGCGACAGTTTGGACGTGACGCAATTTACAACCAGGCTAAGCTTAACTGTTAGTTGAAATCACAAAGCATTGCCTCGTTTAGATTTTCACTTATAAACCATCCAGCAAGGTAATTCTATGTTGTTAAGCTACTATCCCTCTGATAAGGGACGCAGATGACTGACCACCAATCATATTCAGGATGATTAGCTAGTGGTTGTAACCAGTCAGATGCTCTGTGACACATAGAATGCACTTCATTGTCGGAGAGAGACTGCTGCTGCGACCATAACCGAAGCAAGGATATGCCTGTTGTCAGTGACATATTAGGGTCAGTCTTTTGTGCAATGCGAAGAATCCTCGGATCGTCTGAAATCAAAACGCTTGAGGCTTTCCGAGTGTGCATAATCAATCCTGCTGCCGTCTCGTCAAGCTGTTGCGCTAGGCTGAAGAAATCTCCCGACAGTGCAGGCCAAGTGGGACTCTCAATCAAACGTCCATCGGAGTATAACGCTCGGATTATTTCGCCCTGTTTAGCGCGAGGAGTCCCCGCTTCGGCCTCCCAAAGCGGGTCTAGGTATCTGCGCTTAGCCTTCGGATGCACCACAAGCTGTACTCCAAAGTGGTCAATGATGTCGAAGACACGTCCCGTAGCCGTCAAGAATAGCAACGAAGTCGTAGCGCTGTACCAAAGCTTAGTCATAGTCCGACCTATTTCGCCCGTAAGTGGACGTATTGGCTCAGACTAATCGGCACGGGTCGTGCGTCTCCTGTACCTGGGGAAGCAAACAGATGCTTGTACTGATTTAGCACTGCTTGAGCGTCGTCATCCTCTAAGTCAAGATAAGCCATGAATTGCTCCCGCGTCAGACGCTCTTTGGCATACGCTTCCACGGCTAGAAGGATATAGCGTAGTGGGAAGCGGTCAAGTTTTCCTACGCCGTTTAGGGGTCGGGACAGCCGCCCTGGGTGACGGCCACAACGCATAAAAATGGAGTCGGTATGGCTAGATACCGACTCCATCACAGTTTA